>JAOASV010000117.1 GCA_030158535.1 Sediminibacterium sp. | reverse complement strand
GTACAGAGACCTTTAAAACCAGGGAATTTGTAATTGAAAAGACCGAAGACATTGGAGGTCGCAGCATTACTAATTACATAAAATTTCAATGTGTTCAGGACAAGACGGCCATGCCCGACAAGTACAACCTAGGGGATGACGTACGAGTTCAGTTCAATATCAAGGGAACCAAGTGGGTAAAAGAGGGTAAAGAAAATTTTATTACAAATTTGGATGCATGGCGCATGGAAGGGGTCAAATTAGGCCAAGACAACGCAAATGCTAACGAATATTTTGACATGCCACCTACCCAAGACGCGGTAGATGACCTTCCTTTCTAATGCAAAAGCAAGTACAATTACAAGTTACCCCTTCAGAAGCCGCAGATCCTGCTATTTTAAAGCAGTTTGTAGCAAATGCAGGCGGGCATAGCATTACATCCGTTACAGGCTTTCATATTATTAAAAAATCGATAGATGCTAGAAGTAGTAAACAAGTATGGATTAACCTTACTTTACTTGCATTTATTGATGAGCCGTTTACGCCCAGAACCCTTGCCCCTATTAGCTTCATAGACGTTACAAATGCCAAAAACAAGGTCATTATAGTAGGTGCGGGCCCAGCTGGGCTATTTGCGGCCTTAAAATGCCTAGAACTAGGCATTAAACCACATATTATTGAGAGAGGTAAAGAAGTAAGAGCGCGCCGACGGGATTTAGCCGCACTGAATAAAGAAGGGGTTGTCAATCCAGAAAGTAACTATTGTTTTGGAGAAGGCGGCGCAGGTACTTATTCAGATGGTAAATTATATACTAGAAGTAATAAGCGTGGTGATATTAACCGCATCCTTCAACTATTGGTGCAGCATGGCGCCGAAGAACAAATCCTCTACAACGCGCATCCGCATATAGGCACCAACAAACTGCCTCAAATTATTCAGGCCATGCGCACCCAAATTTTGGACGCAGGTGGCATTATAGAATTTGAGCAAAAAATGGTGGATTTTACTGCAGAAAATGGAGTGATCAAATCGGTGCAAACACAAAATGGCAATACCATTACAGGAGACGCTGTGGTGCTTGCTACAGGCCATTCTGCAAATGATATTTTTGAACTCTTAAGCCGCAAAAAAATAACCATCGAAGCCAAGCCTTTTGCGCTAGGTGTAAGAATAGAACATCCACAAGAAATTATAGACCGGGCTCAATACCACTGCATTTTAAGAGACGAACATTTACCTCCCGCCTCCTACGGACTTGTAGAGCAAGTGCATGGCAAAGGCGTATTTAGTTTTTGCATGTGCCCAGGTGGCATTATTGCACCAGCAGCTACCAGTGCTGGGCAGTTGGTGGTAAACGGTTGGAGCCCAAGCAAAAGAAATAATCCGTATGCCAATAGTGGCATGGTAGTAGAGGTACAAAAACAAGATGCACTCGATTATTTCAAAGAAGCGAGTCATAAAAAATTATTGGAATCCATGTTTCCAATGGCGCAAATAAATGCACTGGAAAACGACCCCCTACTACTGCTTTATTTTCAGGCCATGGTAGAGAAAAAATCTTTTGATGCAGGTGGTGGAAAATTTGTGGCCCCCGCCAACAGAATGGTAGATTTTAGCACCAATAAAACATCTACTACACTTGCTAGTTGTAGCTACCTGCCCGGATTATCTACGCATAATTTAGAAAACGTTTTACCCAATTTTATTCGAAAAAATTTACAGAACGCATTTGTTGTTTTTGGCAAAAAAATGAAAGGGTATTATACCAATGAAGCGCAGGTAGTAGCCACAGAAAGCAGGACATCCTCTCCAGTAAGAATCCCTAGAGACGCTGACACACTAACCCATCCAGAAATTAGCAACTTATATCCTTGCGGTGAAGGCGCAGGGTATGCTGGCGGTATTGTAAGCGCTGCCATGGATGGCGAACGCGTTATTGACGCTATCTTTTTAAAGCACGTAAAAAGCCATCTTTAACCAGCGTATTTTGCTGATAGGCCCCAAGCTCTTTTTGTAAGTCTTGCGCTAAAGAAGTGTTTTCAAAAGAAGACAAATCTGGCTTACCTGCATCAACCCAGGCAGTATACCAAAAATCAGCAATTAAATTAGCAGACTCTACAAGTCTTTCATTCACTGTATTTTTTAAAGCGAGCCCATATGCTTTTGCAAAGGCAAGCGTGTAAGCTTTTGTTTCTTTTCCGTACCACATTTTCATTTCAAACTTATCCGCTTCTGTAAAATTTTTAGAAACCGCACGTTCTGTTTCTAGCATATGATCAATCATCCCAAAACCCTTGCGTACCGCAACCCAAATAGCAGTTTGCGTAGAAGTTAAATAAGTGGCTTTATGGTTGGTGTATAAATTGTACTGAGCCATTTGAATATCAGGCACTGTAGATTCCCATAAATTATGCATACCCTTTTGTCCCGTTAATTGACCATCGTAATTAACGGTGGTATGAAGTGGCACGTGCGCATCTCCAATGTAGTGTCCTAAATCGGCAGCGTAAAACAAAATGCTGTCTTTGTTTTTTTGCTTAAAGGCCTCCGTTAATTTAGACTGCATATAAATAATATGATACGGCACATAACCATATTTTATAAGTGAATCTTTGGTAAATATAGCAACCGCTTTACTCCACTCTTCTGGCATTTTATTTACGGCATCAGGACCAAACATTTCTAAATCAATAAAGTGCTTGGTGGCTTCTGTAGGATCTGAATTTCTACGCTGATCGGGTCTTACGGCGTCAGCTACAACCTTATCGATATGGGTGTAAAAAAAGGATTGTAGTGGTGCTGGCAACTCGTAAACTGCTAACTGATGAATGGTTTTATGTACTAGAAAACCCCAACTACTTCCAACAATTAGAATACCTACTAAAACTACTGATACAATAAGACTGCGCGTTAATTTCATAATTCAGGTGTATTTACGCCCACGAAAGTAAGATTTTTGACAACCGCTTGTCATTAAAAAATACCTTACCTAAAAAATAAAGGATCAAGCCCTTATAATTCATAATTTTAATATTCAAAGTTTAACCCCTATGCATAATATTCTAGAGTTAAAGAACCTTCAAAAACATTACGCCACGCAAAAAGCGGTGGATGATGTAAGTTTTTCTATCAAACAAGGAAGCATTTTTGGTCTACTAGGCCCTAATGGAGCCGGTAAAACAACCTTACTTCGTATGATAACGGGTATTTTTTACCCCGATAGTGGTGATTTACTATTTGACGGCAAACCCTTTGATCCACAAAACGATTTTGTGCATATTGGTTACATGCCCGAAGAAAGAGGCTTGTACAAAAAGATGAAAATTGGGGAGCAGGCGATGTACCTAGCGCAATTAAAAGGGCTCAGCAAATCAGAATCTTTAGAAAAAATAAAATACTGGTTCAAGAAATTTGAAATGGAGAGCTGGTGGAATAAAAAAGTAGAAGACCTAAGTAAAGGGATGAGTCAGAAACTACAATTTGTTACCACCGTTTTACACGAACCTAAACTCATTATACTTGATGAACCATTTAGTGGACTAGATCCATTAAATGCCAATTTAATTAAGGACGAAATTTATGGGCTAGCGCAAAGAGGTAGCACCATTATATTTTCGACACACCGTATGGAACAAGTGGAAGAAATTTGCGATCATATCATACTCATGAACCTAGGTAAGAAAATACTAGACGGCACAGTAACAGACGTTAAACAACAATTTAAAGAAAATAAATTTAACGTGCAGTTTAAGGGACAACCAACAGCACTTGTTAGCCCTATTTTTACCATTGAACACCAAGAAAAGCAACAGCTGATTGTAAAAATCAACGAAGGATACACAAGTAATCACGTGCTTAATTATTTATTGCAGCAAGACGTTTTAATTGAACGCTTTAATGAAATCTTACCTTCTCTCAATGACATATTTATCCATTTAGTAGAAGGCAGTAAAGCCACTACCAGAGCTTTTCAAAACAATTAATTTACACACCCATGAATAAGATATTTTTAGTTGCTAGTAGAGAATTTAAAACAAGGGTTCAAAAGAAAACCTTTCTTTTAAGTACCATTGGACTTCCTATTTTGATTTTTGGCTTTTACGCCCTCATGATTTATTTCCAGGTTAAAACCACTGATAATTTTAAGGTAGCTGTTAGCGACCAATCAAAATTATTTAACGAAAAAATTGATGATAAAAAAAGCACCGAAGTCATTTTTAGTTTTATCGATGCAGATACCGCTTCTCTTAATAAAAAATTAAACAATCAAGAATACGACGCTTACTTATTTATTCCAAATGGATACAATTTACAAAGCGGCGAACCTCAAATCGCATTTAAATCTAGCAAGGCACTTGGTTTAATGACCAGAGAAAAAATTGAAAACAGAATTAGTAATGCACTAGAAGAAAAGAAATTACTCGCGCTTAATATTTCAAAAGGACAACTAGACAGCGCAAGGCTTGAAAACAATGCAATTAACTTTACTACCAATGACGGTAAAAAAGACAATGAAACAAAAGTGGGCATTAGCTACGCGGTGGGCATGATTGCTGGCTTTTTAATTTATATTATTTTATTTGTTTACGGCACCATGGTTATGCGAGGCGTGATGGAAGAAAAAGTAAGCCGTATTGCAGAAGTAATTGTAAGCAGCGTTAAACCATTTGAGTTAATGCTGGGTAAAATATTTGGCATTGGCGCCGTGGGTTTAATTCAGTTTATTATATGGATAGTACTCGTGTTTGGATTACAATTTTTAATCCCTGTACTATTCCCAGACGTAGCTGCACAGATGCAATCGGCTCCTATTCAACCGGGGGCGATGGGCGCTGCAACAGCAGTAAAAGAATCAGGTGCATTACAAGGCATTATGGCCGGACTTGCCGAAATTAATTTCACACTTATCATTGGATGTTTTGTGTTTTACTTTTTAGGCGGCTATTTTATGTATGCTGCACTTTTTGCGGCAGTTGGTAGCGCTGTGAATGAGGACCCACAAGATGCACAAAGTTTATTACTACCTATTATGATGCCAATCATTTTTGCAATGGTTATCATGACCAAAGCTGTAAATGACCCTAATAGCACACTGGCTATATTTGGCAGCTTGTTCCCACTAACCTCTCCTATTGTAATGATGGCGAGAGTAGCACATGGCGTTCCGGACGGGGTTACCGTGGTGCAATTAATTGCGAGTATGGCATTACTTGTACTTGGATTTTTAGGAACTACTTGGGTAGCAGCAAAAATTTATAGAACAGGTATTTTAATGTACGGCAAAAAAGTAACCTGGAAAGAAATGTGGAAATGGGCTTTTAAAAATAACTAAAAGCTCAATTACTGCGCTAACGATACCCTTACTTTAACGCCGGCTCTTGTAGTTGTAGAAGGTGCAGCTGTTGAAATATATGGCTGTACCCGACGCTGGTCAAAGAAGAATTGAAGATTGACCCTACTATTTAATACATAGTCTATAGAAGGTTGTATTGTGATTTCTTTTTGTCCACCCGTACCATATGCATTGGTTTGATCGAGCCTGCTATTGCTATTGGAAATGTCACGCATAGATAAATCAACTTTTATAGTAAGATCATTTACCAGCTTGGCATTTTTCATACCTGGAATGGTAAATGGCAAGTTAAGCCCCTGTGTGCGAAGGCTAAAACCAAACACCCACTCTGTACTTCTAGATTCACTTAATTGATAATCTACTAAGCTTAAACTAAGTTGTCTGCCCTTGCGGTATTCGAAGTGCATGTTCAGTTGCTTATTGGTAGTAAAGTCTATCCCAATAAGTGGTTCAAAATTTTCTTGCATGGTAATATTAGGTACCAAGAAAAATGGAATGTAATTACCACTCACGGTATCCATAAATGAAGGACCACCAAGTCTAAATGGATCTTGATACAGCAGGGCACTATTAAAACTATTCATACTTAAGTTACCCTTATAGCTATGTGAAAAAGAGATATTATTAAATTTTTCCGCTAGAGCTGGAATTTTTGTAAGCCCTGTATACGTAACCCTCCAATTAGGTCTAGGTATAATGCCAGCAAATGGATTAGAACTTACTTTGGCATTAGACTGTTTAATAAGTGGCGCTGTGTTTGGATCAGTACCTGCATATGCGGCTAAAAAGGCAGGAACCAAAACGTCTTGAGAATACCTACCATACCCTCTAGCATAACCATCAGGTGTAAACTTTTGAGAAGCTGGAAGTGTTTGCCAATAAGGATTTGCAGCAGCTACGCGTCTAGAAACTATTAAACGGTTGTCTTGGAAGGTTTTAAAAGTGCTTGAAATTTCGTTAGGCGTATATCCTTCAAAAATTGTTTTGAAGGAAATATAAGACACACTAAACCCACCAGTAGCAAGCGGGTTTAAATGCTCCATTCTACCAGCGCCCAAAGTATCTTTGAACAATTGTGAATAATCTTTTGTAAATGTTTTTTCTAAATTAAGATCAATGAGTAGTTCTCTTATAGGTTCTACCTGTGCAGTAATATTAAGACGCTGCTCAAAACTTTGTCTGTACAAAAAGTTAAACCCTGGATCTCTTGATAGTAAACCTTGTGCCGCTTTTTGATTAAGCCATGTAGTATCTGGTTGTTTTCCAAAAGCATAATCAAGTCCTGGCGCTAAAGAATTAAAGTTTTGTCCCAAAAACTGTGTACTATCCGTAAAACCTGGCACCCTACTGCGGTAATTAGCCGCGTAATTCAACGACAGGTTTTTTACCATCGTTAAAAGTTTGCCTGAAAACCTTGTAGCACCATTAAGTTCTGGCATTTCATTTGCCCTTAGCATTTTAGCCGCAATGCGCTGGTCCTTTTTTAAAGTCTTCCACTTTTTTAAAGCCACTTTTCGTTTATCACCCACCAAACCTTGTAGTGTTTCCTTTTTACTAAGTAGTACTGTTCCTAATAATTGCTCTGGCGTTGCTTTATTCGAAATGGTATTGCCTTTTACTTTTGGAGGTGGAATATTATCGAGTGCGCGCAAGAATTTAGATTTTGCATAGAGGCTGGCAAAATTAAATGGCACACTAATATTATTTTCTTGCGAGTTTTCGATGGTATTGCCAAGCTCGTAAGCAAGCCTACTAGCCCCAATCCAGTTGTAACTGGTAGCATAGGTATACCTTGCTGTAATCCAATCTGTGAGTGGAAATTTATTAAGTGGAACAGTATAAGATATCGCAGCTTTTTGTTGATACAAGGTATTTCTACCCCCTTTTAAAAAGTTTTGCTGAACACTATCTTTTTTGGCGCGCGTATCTATTCTACCAAAAGGCTCATCAATGCGGGCATTATTGGTTGCAGAAAAATCAAGATTTACCGAATTTGATAGATCCCAACGTAAATTATAAAAACGGTCAAACGTAAAATATTTATCGTAAGTAGTATCCACTCTTTCAACCTTACTATCACGCGTATTTACAATGCGAGGAATGAATTGTCCAAACTGACGCTGCACATCCGCTCTAAAACTAAGTAAGCTTGGTTTTAAGTTGAGGTTAAAATCTTTGATCAGAGATAACCAAGGCGTATTGGTTTTGATAACTTTTTTAAATGGATACTTAAATGAAGGCTGTGCATTATAGGTATACCCAAGCCCACCCCTTTGCTTCGTTACTTTATTTTCATCTACAATAGGGCTACTTTGTGCCGTTTGTGTGTACGAATAATTTAAATCAAAATTACTAAGGCTAACAAGTGTTGTTTTTTCGCTAGGCAACACTTTTACATTGGTGAAATTGATGGTTTTAATTGTTGTTTGATCCATGGCTGCCTGCTTCATAGAATCTCTCTTGTCAGCGGTTGCTCTACCTAACTGGTCTTTAAAACGAATGTCTTTATCGTATGGGTCAAATGCTGGTGTAAAAACTGTTCTATTTATACTTGCATATACCGGTAGTGATACATTCGCCTTTTTAGGAAGTAGTTTGCCTGCTTCGATATTAGCTGCTACATCAAACTGCGTCATATTTTCTTTCGCTCTTTCATTTACACGCTGCTCAATCGTTCCAAATCCTACAGAGTGTGTATTTGCAGAAACAGACAAAGTACCTAAGTCTGCTAATACCATATCAACCCTACCAAGTGCTGACCATCCGCCTTGCTCATCCATTTCGGATAACCTTAATTCGTTGGCCCATACTTCGGCACTAATGATAGGACCATCCGGTAAATATTTATTTTCAACCCCAATTAAAATACCACGCACTTCACCCAAATTTGGATTTCCTTGTACAGAAATTATTTTATTGCCGAGTGCTTCTCTGTAAATATTGGTAACAGATAATCCTTTACTATTTCTTCGTTGTTTCAAATCAATTAATGAACGCAAAGACAAATCAAGATTGTTAAGCGCTGGCCATATTTTATCTTCCTGACCTTTTGGATAATTACCTGGCTTCGTAACTTTTAATGGAATTTTTATTTCGTAATAGTTATTTAAAAAGTCTTGACCAAGCCTTACTACTGCATATAGTTCATCATCTAAAACAGGCCTTAATCCAGGAACCGATTCGGCATGTAAATACATAGAGAGTCTACCAAATTGTCTAAAATCAAAAGGAACTGTTTTAAAAACTGCTCGCGCATCGCCAGATGTTAAGTCTCTAATTTGCATACTCATGGCCTGCTCATTTTGTTGCAGGTTTACCCCGTTGTTACTAAGCAACTGAACACGCTCTACACCTGGAGGCATTAAATAGTTAACTGGCTGACGACTACTATTTTCTTCCAGGTTAACAGCGAGTGTATTAAAAGTGACACCACTATTTACAGGAATTGGCAAATAAGAACCTGTTGTATCTAATTGAAAATTGAATTGACGCCACTGGTTGCGCACTAAATCCATTCTTGCCATGCGAACAACTACTGAATCTTCAAAATCAGTAAGATATAAACGCGCAAAACGAATCGATTTAAAATCGGTCATGTTGCCCACTTTTCTAGTAAAGCCCCTAATTGGAATACGGAACAAAAACCAATTTTCTGTTTTCACTGTTCCATCTGCCGCATTTACGGATAGCGTTCTCCTATCTGTAATATATGGCGTAACACCCACTGCCATACCAGGCTTTAAAGAAACTTCGTACTCGTAATACGCTTCTGTTTCATTGAGGGTATTGTCTCTATTTAAATCTTCATTGTCTGGATAGAGTGTTGCGGCAGGTGTAAATACACTAGCTGCTGCAATTGGCGAATTGCCCTGTGGATTGTTATGATTTTTATACCTACCTAAAATGCCCGTACCCGCCGCATCAAAACTATTATCGCGGTACCACTTATAATTATCACCCGCTGGATCAACAAGTGCTCTTTGATACACCAACGATGAAGTTCCAAAATTGCTTGCCAACTTTTGTAAAATATAATTCTTTTTAACTTTTTCTGCATTGTCATCGAGTCCATCAAAACCCACATCTTGGTATGGCCTGTCATCAGGATCATTACTAAACGCCTGCGTAATCTGAATAGGATTCACCGGTGTTTTACCCCAAGTGTTACTACTGTCAACTTGTGCAGGCACTTTAGGCGTGTTCATCCCATTTTCGTAAAAACGTTTTCCATCCTTTAAAACATCTTCACTAATATTACCAAGATTGAGCATTATTTTTCCGCCTTTACTATTTGGGCTCATGATAAATGGATCTTGCATCCAAATTTCAAAATATTCGATATTGCCTGTTTCAAAATCCGTTTGATCAATGGCACGCATTATACCACCCCACTTAGCTGCAGGGTTTCTAAATTTACCATCGGCCCCTATCTGCGCAGTTCTTGTTTCATAATTATAAGGACCTTTTTCTTTGGGATAATACGCAAGGTCTAATGTTGCCGTTTGAACATCGGTAATATTGGTAGTACGCTGCGGAAATAATTCATTGGTAAATACTTGACGTACTCTAGGGTCACTGAGCTCCGCTACATTTCTTCTAAGCGGATTGTTACTACTGTTTTTATCTTGTAAATTAGGTTCAATATTGTACCATGCTAATTTTGCGCGGTTAAAATTATAATCGATAGAGTCTGTTAATACTGCTTCTGGGAATCTAGGATTACCTTGCGGGGTAGAAGCAAGTGTCCACGCCACAAATGGAAACCTTAAATCAATATTGGTTCTTGTGCCTTCAAAGTCATCAATAAAAATAAGTCCTTGACCGCCAGAACCAATTTGCGGCGGATGCCCTGGCTTTAAAAACGCGCCTTCGCCATAAGCATTAATACTAGACTTGGCTTTGGTGGAATAAAAAGGAAGTCTATTTAAAAGCCTTGTTACAGATGGCAGTTCAGATTTATAACTAAAGTCTAATCCGTACATCGTGTTACGTATAGGATCATCGCCATAGTTCATTTTTGTAAAAAACGGACGCTCTCCTAACCTAACAGATGTTGCACTTACACTAAATTTTTTATTGGCGATATAATCTAAACGAAGACCGCTAAAGCCTCTTGTTTGCATACCAAAGCCGGTATTGTTTTCAAATGAAACACTTACAGGAACATTGGAACTTAATATGGCAGCGTTTAAAATTTTAATGCTTCCTAAATTATAATCGACACTATAATCGAGACCTTCTCTTAATTGCTGGCCGCCGGCAGTAACGCGCACCGAGCCAGGTGGAATATTAAAAGTATTAAGTTGGATTTCGGACCCACCACCTCCACTTTTTACTTGCCCTTGCATAACAAAGCGGTTTAGGTTTGCATAGGTTTGTGCAATTGCCTTAATGGAATCGTAGAGTTGATAATAAATATATTTTTGCTTGACCGCCGTAGGCATACCCGTAAACGCAAGGGTGTCCAGGTCATTACCAAAGGGCTCAAGAACAGGAAATATTATTTTACCGGTTTGCTGCAGCACCGTAAATCCATCCACAAAATCAAATACACCATCTGGCTGCGGATCGTTTCGGTTGTTAAGCCTATCTAGATTTAAAATTTTAAGTAATGGAAATCCTTCTGCTGCTTTTGATGTTTCAGGTAAATATCTTTTAAGTCCGCCGCTTGGTTCTTCGTATAAAATATTGAGTTTAAAATCTTCGCGTTGAATACCGCCAAACACATCAAGCGAGTATACGTTTTTCATCATCCAATCCCAAATAGGAAGTTCGATTCGTTGAGAAGTTGCTTTTAATAATTTTAAAAACAAAACTTTTTGCACACCCTTGCTAGAATCAAGTGCTACGTCTTGAGAAAATTCACCCACTTGATACACACGACCATTGTAGGTGTACTGATATGCTACGGCGAGCACTTCATCTGCTTGCAACTGCGTATTGATGGATACAAATCCAATTTGAGGATTGAAAGTATATTCGGTGGTATTTAATTTACGGGCAAAGGTTTTTTCATAATCGTCAACGGGTCTAAGTCCTTTAGATAATAGTAAACTATTAATAACTGCAGGGTTTCTACTACTTGGATTGCTAACGAGTCCGGTATATAAATTATTGACACCATTAAACGGAAGTGTCCCACCCGTTGTAGCAGCTATTGCACCCGTATTGTAAGGCTTAGGTTCCCCAAGATCCATAAAGCCTACTATATCCCTTGCTTCGGTAGTAGCGCCGGTGCGGTTGGTGACCCAAACTTCGATGCGCTGAATTTGTACCTGTGTATTTACGACAGGTAAATTTTTCATGGCCTTGTTAAAATTATTTTTAAAATATTGGCCTAATAAAAAGTGTCTGTTTTCTTCGTAGTCATCTAACTTTTTTTCAAAAGTTAACATAGATGCGCCACCCTGTAATGCTACCGACTGTCTGGTAGATCGTTGGTTTGCGAGCGCAGCTGTAACAAATAATTTTCCAAATTGCAACTGCGTTTTTACACCAAATAAATTTTGAGCCGATGGAATTAAAGTGCCTCTCGATTGAAATGAAATATTTCCAGCTTCAATGCTTTTTAAAAGCTCATCATCCATGCCCTTGTAATCAAGCTTAATCTGATTGTCAAAATTTAAATTAGCAAGGGTATTATAGTTGATGGGGAATTTTAATTTATCGCCAATATTTGCATTCACACTTAAATTGGTGTTCATGTCAAAATCAAAACCGCCATTTTTTCTGGCTCTTTCGGGAAGCGTTGGGTTTTTAATGTTTTGCCCCTGATAACCAGCCATAATGGTTACATCGCCGGTTGGCTTAATGTCAACATTTAATTTATTGGCAGCGAGTCCTTCTGCCGTATTTTTTAATTGATCCTTTAAATTGCCAAGCTGATCCCCTATTTGTTTGGCTTGATCCGTAAGTTGTTTGATTTGCCCGCCTGCACTACCTAACATATCACTTACGCCAAAAATGCGATCAAACAATTTATCGTAGACCTGCATGGGTGGGCGCGCTACTTTTTTATTGAGCGCCGTTAAAGCATCTGCCCGCTTTTTAAAATATTCCTTTTCATCTTCTTTTGCTTGCAGTTTCACATAGGTATCAAAATCGATATAACTAGGCGTACGGTATAATTTTCCGTTGATGGTTTCAACTACTTTATACTGTCTATTAATAGGATCAAAAACCACCGACTTTTTAATAAGTGTGGTATCCCTGATATCGTATGGATTTTTACTAGGTGCTACAATTGCCGCGGCCCTTCGATCCTTGATAGGATAACGAAGACCCGTTTTTGTTTGCGCATGCAAATACTGAACCGAGCAGAACAGTAAATTGAACAACAAAAAATAGCCAAATAAATATTGACGATACCGACTCAAAAAAGTAAGATTAATAAAGTAGCGTTTTGATCGATAGTCTATAGGTTTTTTAAAGCAGTTTTAATAACATCTTCAAGTGGTGCGTCGGCACCCAATGTTACCATTGTTTTTTTAACGGCTTGTTCTGCAAGTGGTTTTCCAATCCCTAGGGCCACTAAAGCCTGAACGGCATCGCTATCTGGCGAAGATACAAAACCCCCTCCAAAAGGAGCGTCTTGATGCTGTTTTCCTAATTTATCCCTTAATTCGAGCACCAAACGCTCTGCGGACTTCTTGCCAATGCCCTTAATTGCCTCTAATTGCTTGGTATTACCCTGCACAATAGCCCTGGTAATTTCATCAGGGCGAAGGCCTGATAGCATCATACGTGCGGTTGAAGCACCTACCCCAGAAACGCTGATTAGATGCAAAAAGAGTTCTTTTTCGGCTCCATCGGCAAAACCAAACAAGGTTTGC
>JAOASV010000116.1 GCA_030158535.1 Sediminibacterium sp. | reverse complement strand
CTTCGGCATAGAGTGCACCATCCGGTTTTCTAAAAACGGTATGACGTTTTGCAGGAATTTGTCCTAAACTATGGTATATTGGCATAACAGTGTATTTATTCCGCTGCAATACTAACAATTATTAGTATAAAATAAATTATTATTTTACCTTCGTTTTTCACAATTTATCTTCCATGAAACTAATCAGCTACCGCCTTAACAATACCATTTCTTATGGGGTTTTGGTGAATAACGAACTCTATAGCCTACCGCAAATCAATGCTAGTTTACCAGCCAGCATGAATGCGTTTTTAGCCCTCGAAGAAACTGGCATGGAAATGGCCCGCCAAACAGCCCAGCAAATTGAAGCTGGAACGCTAGTTGCAACCCCTGTTAGCAACTACGAAATTTTGGCACCTGTGCCGCACCCTACTTCTTGCAGAGACGGATATGCATTTAGACAACACGTAGAAGCAGCAAGAAAAAACAGAGGCGTAGAAATGATTCCAGAATTTGATCAATACCCGATCTTTTATTTTACCAATCATCAGGCCGTAGAAGGTCCCGGCCCTGTTTATTGCATGCCCGACCATTTTCAACAACTCGATTTTGAATTAGAAATAGCCATCGTAATTGGTAAAAAAGGAAGAAATATTAAAGCCAGTGAAGCGGACGCTTACATTGCAGGTTTTACCATCATGAATGATATGAGCGCAAGAAAACTTCAGATGGAAGAAATGCTTTTAAACCTTGGGCCTGCTAAAGGAAAAGATTTTTCTACCATTATTGGACCTTGGCTTGTTACACCTGACGAGCTTGCACAAAAAGTAGCGCCTACCAAGGCTGGACATACCGGTCTCAATTACGATTTAGCCATGAAATGTTTTGTGAATGATGTTATGGTTTCTAGCGGCAACGTAAAAGATATGGACTGGACATTTGCAGAAATTATAGAAAGGTGCTCCTATGGCGTAACGCTGTATCCTGGTGATGTTATTGGATCAGGCACCGTGGGCACTGGATGCTTTTTAGAATTAAACGGAACCGGAAAAAGATTAGACCCTAATTATCAACCGCAGTGGCTACAAAATGGCGACCGCGTTACCATGACTATTGATGCGTTAGGTACTTTAGAAAATAAAATTATTGCAGAAGAAACCAACTGGTCTATTTTGTCGTTAAAGAAATAAGCATGCTTACCATCAACACATCAGATATAAGTCCAATAGAACTCCAAGGATATTTGCAAAGCGCTATTGCGCCAAGGCCTATCTGTTTGGCGTCTACCATCGACAAAGCGGGTCAGGTAAACCTGAGTCCGTTCAGCTATTTTAATTTATTTAGCATGAACCCGCCTATCTGTATATTTTCTCCTTCCAGAAGGGTTAGAGACAATACCACAAAACATACCCTCGAAAATTTAAAAGAAGTTCCGGAGTGTGTGATCAATATTGTGAACTATGCTATGGTTGGTCAGGTTTCACTCTCTAGTTGCGAATACAGCAAAGAAGTAAATGAGTTTACCAAAGCAGGATTTACACAAATACCATCCGATTTAGTAGCGCCTCCGCGTGTTGCCGAATCTCCCATTCAATTAGAATGTACGGTTGCACAAATTATTGCCCTTGGCGAAAAAGCAGGTGCCGGTAATTTAGTACTCGCAGAAATAAAAAGAATTCATATTGCAGAATCGGTACTCAATGCAAACAAAAAAATTGATCAAGCAAAACTTGATTTGGTTGCAAGACTTGGTGGCGACTGGTATGCAAGAATTAACGAGCAAAATTTATTTGAGGTAACCAAGCCCAACACCCAGCTGGGTATGGGTTTTGACATGCTACCTGCATTTATTAGAGAAAGCGAAGCCCTTAGCAATAATGAAAAAGCACAGCTGGCTAATTGCACCACACTACCTGAATCAATTGCAAAAAATACTAGTATAAACCTGCAATTAAATGACGCAAATGTTAGTGCTATTAAAAAAGAATTAGCCGGTAATAATGCACAGGCCGCTTGGGCTTTTATTGAAACGTTAATTGCGCATCAATAATAGCGAGGCCGTCTCCAATTAGTTTTGCAAAGTCGGGATATTGCGTTTTTTGCACTTCAATAAATCCTCTCACTTTATTAGAAAATTCAACAGCGATATCTTCATGTGCTACTATTTCTAAAATTTCAAGTGCGCAAAGCCAATCATTTGTATGATTCGCACAAATGCTATTAAAAATAATACCAAGCTTATCTAATTGTGCTGTAGTAAAACCATCTAATTGAATATTTTCTCTAATGGCTCGAACCTGCGCAAATAGTGCATGGTAGGCGTAATCGTTATCGGAATAGCTAGGCTGATGCGTCCCCTCTGGCGAAACATACAACTGATCTTCAAAAGTGCTAATATCGGCAGGGCCATTAAATACAGAAACAATAGACGCGCCCACTGCCATATCAAATACACCCCATGCAGGGTCAAAGAGCACAAGTCCTTCTTTATTTGTAACCGTGCAAGATGTAAATGAAAATATTAGATTTTTAGTTTCTTCTTTTGTGATGTCTCTTAAAATACCTTGTACGTTAATACCAGATTCAAAAGTCAAAACCACTTCGCTATTTAATGCAATACCAAACTGCTGCATGTCCTCTTCAGTAAAATCTTCGAGCGGTTTAGTAGCACCCTTTAAATTGCCCACCGGCGATCCAAAACCATCGGCATGGTAATTTTTTCCATGACCCTGCAACTGTTTGTGGTTAAATGACAAAGCTGTTGGGCCCGTTGTTTTTATATACGCTACCGATGACCCAGGCCCTTCTAAAGCCTGCGTAAACACGCCAGATACCTGAAGGCCTGAACTATATGCTGCGGTACAAAT
>JAOASV010000115.1 GCA_030158535.1 Sediminibacterium sp. | reverse complement strand
CGTGTAGCGATAGATGATCGTATGTACACACCACAGGAAATTTCTGCGATGGTGTTACAAAAAATGAAAAAAACTGCTGAGGATTATTTAGGCCACGAAGTAACAGATGCTGTAATTACAGTGCCTGCATATTTTAATGATGCACAGCGTCAGGCTACAAAAGAAGCGGGTGAAATTGCAGGCTTAAACGTTCGTCGTATTGTAAACGAACCTACAGCTGCAGCACTTGCTTATGGCTTAGACAAAAAAAATGCAGAACAAAAAATTGCTGTATTTGACTTAGGTGGTGGTACGTTTGACGTATCGGTACTTGATTTAGGTGATGGCGTATTTGAAGTAAAATCTACCAATGGTGATACTCACTTAGGTGGTGACGACTTTGATAAAGTAATCATGGACTTTTTAGCCGATGAATTTAAAAATCAAGAAGCCATCGATTTACGTAAAGATCCTATGGCGCTTCAACGTTTAAAAGAAGCTTCTGAAAAAGCTAAAATAGAATTAAGTGCTTCTGCCGAAACAGAAATTAACTTACCATACATCACAGCAGTTGATGGCGTGCCTAAGCACTTAGTGGTAAAATTAACGCGTGCAAAATTTGAAGCATTAGCTGATAATTTATTCACCCGTTGTTTGAAGCCATGTGAAGCAGCATTAAAAGATGCTGGTTACACAACTTCTCAAATTGACGAAGTAATCTTAGTAGGTGGATCTAGTCGTATTCCTAAAGTACAAGAGATTGTAGAAAAATTCTTTGGTAAAAAACCTAATAGAGGTGTTAACCCAGATGAGGTTGTTGCATTAGGTGCAGCGATTCAGGGTGCGGTATTAACGGGAGAAGTTAAAGATGTATTGTTATTAGACGTTACACCACTTGGCCTAGGTATCGAAACCATGGGTAGCGTAATGACAACCATGATTCCTTCTAACACAACCATCCCAACTAAAAAAACAGAAGTATACTCTACAGCGAGCGATAACCAACCGGGTGTTCAAATCCATGTATTACAAGGAGAGCGTCCAATGGCCAATCAAAATAAGAGCTTAGGTATCTTTAATTTAGATGGTATTCCTCCAGCACCAAGAGGTGTTCCTCAAATCGAAGTAACTTTTGATATCGACGCAAATGGTATCTTAAGTGTACACGCAAAAGATAAGGGTACTGGTAAAGAGCAAAAAATTAGAATTGAAGCAGGTAGTGGTTTAAGCAAGGAAGAAATTGAAAAAATGAAAGCCGAAGCTAAAGCCAACGAAGCAACTGATAAAGAAGCTCGTGAAAAAGTAGAAAAATTAAACCAAGCGGACAGTCTAATTTTCCAAACGGAAAAGCAGTTCAAAGAATTTGGCGATAAAATTTCTGCCGATAAAAAAGAGCCAATCGAAGCAGCGCTTACTAAATTAAAAGAAGCGCATAAGAATCAGGACATCCCAGCAATCGATGCTGCTATGGCTGAAATGAATACTGCTTGGACAGCTGCTTCTGAAGAAATCTATAAAGCGCAACAAGCTGCTGGCCCAGAAGCTGGTGCTGCAGGTGCTGACGCTGGTGGTGCACAACCACAAAATGACAATGTAGAAGACGCGCAGTTTGAAGAAGTGAAATAGGTTTTACTTAGGATGAATAAAAAAAGTCCCCTGTATTTTACAGGGGACTTTTTTATGTATAGAATAACGTTATTTAATTATGCGGTAGCACCAGCGTTTTAGTTTTCCTTCGAAATCAAAACCGGTTGTCGTTTTTGTGATGTCTTTAATGCTGCTAGCTTTTATAGACGCTTCGTCTAAAATAAACTTTGTGTAGTTGGTGCTAAAATAAAGTGTGCCACCCGTTGTTGTTGCAGCAAGCATATCATTGATCAGTTCAACGTGGTCTCTTTGAATGTCTAAAAAATCTTTCATACGCTTACTATTGCTAAACGTAGGAGGGTCCATTACAATCAAATCAAAACTATCCGGGGCAAGCGTTTTCAAATACTGTTTAACGTCGGCGTGGATATAAAAATATTTGCTAGGGTCTTTTAATTGATTAATAGCCATATTGGTTTCGGCCCAACCTAAATACGTTTTGGATAAATCTACAGAGGTTACAGTGGCGGCTTCACCAGCTGCCGCATACACCGAAAAAGATCCCGTGTAACAAAATAAATTAAGGAACCTTTTATCCTTTGCTTCTTTACGCACCATTTCACGCGTAATGCGGTGGTCTAAAAAAAGGCCGGTATCTAAATAGTCGGTTAGGTTTACCTGAAATTTTAAATCGTTTTCAAGCACCGTAAAAAACTCCTGCTTGGTATCTACTTTTTCGTACTGCTCGTCTCTATGAGACATTTTTTTTCTTTCACGCTTGTAAATACTAGTTAGGGGTGTGCCCGTTACTTCACTTATAATTTCGAGCGAAGGTTGTAGCCATGCATCATGCTCTTCGTCGGACATGCCATGCCTTCTTACATATTCCGATACGTAAATTTTATTTTCGTAGGCTTCTATGCAAAAAGGAAATTCAGGAAGGTCATGCTCGTATATGCGGTAGCAGCCCACGCCGGTGCGCCTAGCAATTTTACTGCGGTGCTTAAACACTTTAGTAAGCCTATTGCTAAACATTTCTAGCTTTTGGGCTAGCGGTAATCCTTGTTTTTTTTCTATTTCTTCTTCCATGGATTATTGTAAAGCCGCGAGTGCGTCTTTAATGCGCGCCCATGCTTTTTCAATATTTTGCATGCTATTTGCAAAAGAGA
The DNA here is from genome assembly GCA_030158535.1 of Sediminibacterium sp. Classification (GTDB taxonomy): domain Bacteria; phylum Bacteroidota; class Bacteroidia; order Chitinophagales; family Chitinophagaceae; genus Sediminibacterium. Next base: position 156 of record JAOASV010000115.1, on the reverse strand, counting down.
AACGAACACAATTAGGCTCTCCAAATGCATCACCCATTACACTTGAAACATGCGCAGTATTTAATAAGTACATGCTAAAGTCTGCAGCGTTTTTAATGGTTTCGCCATTTACAGATTTACCATAATAAGCACTTACATCAGGGAATACATAAAATG
>JAOASV010000114.1 GCA_030158535.1 Sediminibacterium sp. | reverse complement strand
GTGCCGCTCAATCCTGATCAGTGGCTACGTCCGCGTAGATAATTTCGTTATTACTCTGTTGCGTTACTATTATTCCGTTGCGGCAGCCGCCCCATTGATGGCTTTTTTCCATCCTTTAATAAGTGCATTTGTTGCATCATGCGTTTGCGCTGGTTCAAATACTTTTTCTATTTGCCACTGCGCGCTAATGTCTTCTAACGAGTTCCAGTAACCCACTGCAAGCCCCGCTAAATAAGCAGCGCCCAGTGCCGTTGTTTCTGTAATAGTGGGTCTAATAACTTTTGTGTGCAAAATATCTGATTGAAATTGCATCAGCATATTATTGGCAGTTGCGCCACCATCTACACGCAATTCTTTAATGGTAATACCTGAATCTTTTTGCATGGCGTCTAAAACATCCATGGTCTGATAGGCAATGCTATCAAGGGCTGCGCGTGCAATATGACCTCTAGAGGTCCCACGTGTAATACCTACAATAGTGCCTCTTGCGTGTTGGTTCCAATAGGGTGCACCAAGTCCAGCAAATGCAGGTACCACATATACACCATCTGTGCTATTAACGGTAGCTGCTAAGGTTTCAATTTCTGATGCGGTTCTAATAAGTTGTAGTCCATCGCGTAACCACTGCACAACAGCGCCTGCAATAAACACTGATCCCTCAAGTGCATACTCAGTAACGCCATTAATTTGCCAAGCAATAGTGGTAAGCAAATGATGATGCGATGTTACTGCTTTGGTGCCCGTATTCATGAGCATAAAACATCCCGTGCCGTAGGTATTTTTTACCATGCCTGGCTGTATGCATTGTTGACCAAAAAGTGCCGCTTGCTGATCACCCGCAATACCTGCAATAGGAATACTATGGGCGGCTAACATATGCGCCGTGTGTCCATAAATTTCTGAACTACTTTTTACTTCCGGTAATATGTTTTTTGGAATGTCTAAGAGTTGTAATAATTCTTCATCCCAACTAAGTGTATGAATATTAAATAGGAGTGTGCGCGATGCGTTGGAAACGTCTGTGGCGTGCACTTTGCCGCCAGTTAATTTCCAGAGTAGCCAACTATCAATGGTGCCAAAACATAAATGTCCTGCCGCTGCTTTTTCGCGCGCACCACTAACATTATCTAGTATCCATTTTAATTTAGTGCCAGAAAAATAAGCATCAATAACAAGTCCTGTTTTTGCTTGAATATTTGCAGCGTGCCCCTGTGTTTTTAATAGGTCGCAATAATTGGCAGTGCGTCTATCCTGCCACACAATGGCATTGTAAATAGGTTGCCCTGTTTGTTTGTCCCACACTACCGTTGTTTCGCGCTGGTTGGTAATACCAATTGCTGCAATTTGCGAAGCGTCAAGCCCAGCAAGCATGATAGCCTCCGATGCTACACCAATTTGTGTACTCCATATTTCATTGGCATCATGTTCTACAAGACCAGCCTCCGGAAATATTTGTGTAAATTCTTTTTGCGCGGCGGCTAAAATTTCACCTGCCTTATTAAAAATAATGGCTCTACTAGAAGTAGTGCCTTGGTCCAATGCCAAAATATATTTGTCCATACAATGCGTTGATGTTGTTTGTGAAATTTGAGGTGCGTTACGATGTGTTGCGTTTCGAATAAAATTACCCGAGCCACATGTAAACGTATGCTGCAATTACAGCACCAATAATAGGGCCAACCACAGGCACCCATGCATAACCCCAATCACTTCCACCTTTATTTTTAATAGGTAAAATAGCGTGTACAATACGCGGTCCTAAATCTCTAGCGGGGTTGATCGCATACCCCGTTGGTCCACCCATACCAAGTCCAATACCAAGTACCAGTAATGATACCGGCAGTGCATCCATGGCGCCATTACTCTGGGTAGGCGCGGTAATATAAAATACGCCCAGCATGAATGTTAATGTGGCAATCGCTTCCGATACGATATTTTTTACAGGATCTTTTATACATGCCGATGTGCAAAAAACGCCCAGTTTGGTGGCGGCATCAGAAGTTTCATTAAACTGCTGCAAATGAGCAAGCCATGCCAAAATAGCCCCAAGCATTGCCCCCAATAGTTGGGCTAGCAAATAGGAGGGTACCAGGTTCCAGTCAAATTTACCGGCCACGGCTAAGCCAATGGTTACGGCCGGGTTCAAATGCGCCCCGCTGGCGGCACTGCTGGCATAAACACCTACAAAAACCGCTGCAAACCAACCAAATGTGACGGCCATATAGCCTGATCCGTTACCCTTGGTTTTGGGTAAAGCAACGTTAGCCACCACGCCTGTACCAATGGTTAAAATGAGGGCTGTTCCAACTAGTTCGCCTAAAAATGGGGACATACACTTGAATTTTTGACAAATTACAAATTTTAGTCAATTTTTCCTTTTTTTCTCAACCCCTAATCCTTACCTTTGCGGCCAAATCTGAAACCCTGGTTTTAGGTTCAAAAACTTATTTAAAACCCATTTTATACTTCATAGTATGGCTACAAACGGTAATATTAAACAGATCATTGGTGCGGTAGTGGACGTGCATTTTCCGGACAAAACATTACCAGAAATTTACAACGCACTTGAAATCACCAGAGAAGGTGGTGAAAAGTTAGTACTCGAAGTGCAACAGCACCTTGGTGAAGACAGCGTACGTACCATTGCGATGGACGGAACCGATGGTCTTGTAAGAGGTATGGAAGTAGTAGATACAGGCAAAGCGATTGCAATGCCAGTGGGTGAAGGTATCAACGGTCGTTTATTTAACGTAACCGGTGATGCAATTGATGGTCTTCCACAATTAAGTAAAGTGGGTGGTCGTCCAATTCACAACAAGCCGCCATTATTTGAAAACCTAAGTACTGCAACAGAAGTGTTGTTTACAGGTATCAAAGTAATTGACCTTATTGAACCA
>JAOASV010000113.1 GCA_030158535.1 Sediminibacterium sp. | reverse complement strand
AGATTTAATACAGATACCATCATCACCGGTATCAAAATTACAACCATCAATAAGTGCGTTAGAGCAGGACTCTAAATCCAACGCGTCTGTGTTTTGGCCGTACCATGGATTTTTTACATTTACCTTTCTGATGGTGATATGCTTACTCATGAGTAGGTGCATGGTCCATGCCGGAGAATTTTCAAACGTGATGCCTTCTAATAAAACATTTGAACAACCCGTAAACCTAATCATATTGGGTCTTAAAAAATCACGAATCGGTTCAAAATCTTGAAGCGCTGCGCCATTGATAAGTTTCCCGATATTATTGGTAAGCGAACCTTTTAAAGCGCCAGCAGATGGATACCAGTTTGATTTATCTTCACTTAAAACGCCACCCGTATTAATCAATCGTTTCCACTCTGATTCTGTAACCTTCCCTTTTTTTAATGGGCGCCACGCTTCACCGCCACCATTAAAAATACCTTGTCCTGTAATGGCAATATTAACGGCGTCTGTTGCTGAAATAGGCGACTGACATCTTGCTGCTTCAACGCCTTCAAATGATGCCACTTTTAAAGGATACTGCGACCTGTCCTTTGTAAAAATAACTAATGCCCCTCTTGCTGTATTAAGTTCTACATTGCTATGCATTACAATAGGTCCTGTTAACCAAAGGCCCGCAGGAATATGCACAATACCGCCACCCGCTTTATTTGCTGCAACAATGGCGTTATTGATAGCGACAGTGTTTAGTGTAATGCCATCTTTTGCTGCGCCAAAATCAACTATGTTAAAAGTGTCTTTTTTGAAATGCGGTTCGTATATTTTTGGAAGCTCAAAAGCATATTTTTCTTTGTGTGCAGAGCGTAATAAATATTTTTCTATTGCAAAATGTTTTTCTAAAATTTCGGCACATACTAGTGAAGCTATTTGCGCCGCGCCGTATTCAGAAAAATGGGTATCATCTTTTTTACCAACCGGCATCACTTTAAAATGATTGGAATCAATCCATAAAAACATTTTTTTTGATCCTTCAACCCCCTCTTTCTCAATTAACTTTTTACTAGACGCGTGAAGATCAATAAGCGGAACATGCATAGAGTCCGCTAAAAAACGAACAACACCTGGGTAGTCGCCATGCTGGTCTACAAAAACACCTGAGGCATTAAATTTTCGGCGCATTACGGGCGTTAATAAAATTGGATTACCCCCTTTTTTTCTAGTATCAGCAATGAACCTAATTAAGTTTTGTTTGTAAATCGTATTAGCTGGTGCCGATCTAATGGAGTCATCGAGTTTTGAATCGTTATGTCCGAACTGAATAAATACATAGTCGCCCTCTTTCATGTATTTCATTACGGTATCCCATCTTCCTTCTTTGATAAAACTTTTCGTACTTCTACCGTTAACAGCAAGGTTTTTCACTTCAACAGCACTAGAAATATACTGAGGGAATAATTGCCCCCAACCTCTTTCTGGATTATTGGCAAGTGGTTTATCTGCCATGGTAGAATCACCAATCATAAAAAAAACAACCTTTTTTTCTGGTGCCATAAACCCTACTAAAATAATAGCAGCGAATAAGTATACAATTCTTTTCATATGCGTTGATTGTGAAGCGTTTCTCGTAGCTCAAGACTACTCAAATAATGATGAAAAATAGGCATAATTTAAGACTTTATTTATGCAATCGTTCCCGGTTTTTAGGCCTACTTTTTAAGTCTTTGATAATTATCGTATTTTTATGGTTTAGGACAATTTTGAGTCACTTTTTTGATTTTTCTATGAAGTACGAAGCGGTTACCATTAAAGACATTGCCAAGGCCCTGGGCCTTTCTACGTCGACCGTTTCTCGGGCACTAAGGGATAGTTATGAAATAAGCCCCGAAACCAAAAAAATAGTCATAGAATATGCCCAGCAAATCAATTACAGACCCAACCCTATTGCACTTAGTTTAAAAGAAAAAAGGAGTAGATCTATTGGCATTATTGTTTGCGAAATAGCCAATAGCTTTTTTTCACAAGCTATTAATGGCATCGAGTCTATTGCTTATGACAAAGGCTATAACGTAATCATTGCGCAAAGCCATGAATCTTACGAAAGAGAAATTCTCAACCTTCAATATTTAGCATCTAGATCTATTGATGGATTACTTATTTCGGTTTCGTCTGAAACGGAAAATTTAGACCACTTAATCAATTTACACAAGCGCGGATTTCCGATTGTGTTTTTTGACAGAGTTGTTGAAGATTTAGCCACGCACAAAGTGAGTGTAGATAATTATAAAGGAGCTTACGATGCAACTTCTGAACTCATCAAAAACGGCCATCAAAATATTGCGATGGTTGCAGGTTCAGAGTTTTTATCCATAACTAAAGAAAGAGTAGCCGGTTATCATCAAGCACTTTCGGACCATGATTTACCTTTTGACGCCAATCAAATTGAGTATTGTTTACATGGCGGCATGCTCTATGAAGAAGTTGAAAAAGCGCTAGAAAAATTATTATACCACAATAATAATAAGCCAACCGCAGTGATAGCATCTGCCGACAAACTCACTACCAATTGCCTTCGTTACTTTAAGTCCAAAAACTTACAAGTGCCTAGCGATATTGCTATGATTGGCTTTTCAAACCTTGACTTAACCGATTTACTCTCGCCATCGCTGTCCGTAATTAGACAACCTGCTTTCGAAATTGGACAGGTGGCTATTGAATTACTCATCAAGCAAATTGAAAACAAAAGACCTACCACCGAGTTTGAAAAAATTATTCTACCCCCACAAATGATTATTAGAGAATCAAGTGGTGCCAAAAAAATTAGGTAAGCTTTACCGCTTGGCGCGCCAATAATTTCCAATCCTTTCCAACCTTTTTAAATACGAGGAGTATTTTTAGTTTTACCTCGCCAGGCTTTCCG
>JAOASV010000112.1 GCA_030158535.1 Sediminibacterium sp. | reverse complement strand
CTACAAAGCCACTACTAAATGCACTAAAATGATAGGTATTTTTGATATGCTTATTCAGCGAAGCAGAATTAAACTGCGTTAACACAAACATGCGGTTGATATGGCTATTGATACAGTTACTAATAGGGATATCTACAAGTCGGTACTTTCCTGCAATAGGCACGGCAGGCTTAGATCTACTCACTGTTAAAGGGAATAATCGAGACCCAGCACCGCCACCTAAAATAACGGCTAACACAGATTTTGAAATCGTACTCATACGCTTATTTTTTTAGCATAAAATTTATAGTGACTTGTATACATTCGTGTAGGACTGAACTGTTTGTTCCCAACTATGATTGACTTGCATCATGCGTTCACGCATCCACAACAAATGAGTTTTATTTTCAAAAACTTCAATCGCTCGTCCAACAGCATGTACAATATCCGTTTCATTGGCATGCGTAAATCTAATACCATACCCTCCTGCATCACCCATGTCTACCACCGTATCTTGAAGCCCTCCGGTACTGCGCACCATGGGTACGGTTCCATAACGCATGGCATAGAGTTGATTTAAACCACAAGGCTCTACCCTAGAAGGCATGAGTAAAAAATCGGCGGCAGCATAGAGCTGATGACTCAAAGATTCGTTATACCCTAAACTAACTTTAATATTTTTATTTGTATATGCTAGGTTTGTTAAACCGGCTTCTACTGCAGGATCGCCACTTCCTAAAATCATGTACGAAGCATATGCACCATAGGCCCCAACTGCTGTATGCAAAGCAGCTGGCAAAACATCGGCAGCTTTTTCTCCTACTAACCTTCCAATAAATACAAAAAGCGGCTTAGTTGCATCCAGCCCAAACTGTTCGCAAATCTTTTCTTTGTTTTTTTGTTTTCCGGCAGTTACCGTATCAACATCAAAATGAGCGGTTAAATAAGTATCAGTTGCAGGATTCCATACCTCATGATCTATTCCATTTAAAATACCTACACACTTATTTTTTTCTGAAGCAATTAATGTTTCAAGACCATTGGCATGATGCATCAGTTCCTGCATATAACTAGGGCTAACCGTTGTTATTTTGTATGCACACTTAATAGCAGCGGCGAGTGGATTGATACTGTTACCCCAATCCAGTAAACCTTTTTTTGAAAGGTCCCATTTGGGAATTAACACAGACTGTGCCCATGGCATCCAGCCCTGATACTGTGCATTATGAATGGTAAGTACAGTTGGCACTGATCGTAAATGATGATAATCATAACAGTGCTGCATCATAAAAGGAATAAGACCTGCATGATAATCGTGACAATGCACAGCAGTTGGGCGGTGATTCCAATGAGACATCCAGTGCACTACCGCAATTTGAAAAGCAGTAAAACGCTCGGCATCATCGGCGTAGCCATAAATTTTTTGACGGTCTAATAAGCCAGCAATGTCTACTAGGTATAGATCAAATCCTAGCTTGTTATTAACTTCTTTAATAATGGTATACTCAAATTCCCATCCACCCATATAGGCTTTGGCTTTATAATCGACAACCCAATCAGATGTATATAAAAAGGGCGTGCGGTACATGGGCATTACTACTTTTGAGGTGATACCCGCCTTATTTTGGTATTTTGGGAGCGCTCCTACTACATCTCCAAGGCCGCCAGCTTTGGCCACCGGATAACATTCGGCACTGATATGAACCACTTCCATAGCGCTTATTATAGGTTTACATCTAATGTAAGCATTTATTCTATGCCTACAAATTCTAGTTTTACTTTTTCGGTACCTATTTTATTATTATTTTAGAGCCTACTAACAAATTAAACGATTGATATGAGTCAACCTAAACAACCCACCAACACCGGTGCTCTTGCCACCCTTGTCATGGTATTTTTCTTTTGGGGATTTATTGCTGCGTCAAACAGTATTTTTATCCCATTCTGTAAAACACATTTTAACCTGAATAACTTTCAGTCTCAACTCATAGGTTCTGCATTTTATGGAGCTTATTTTATTGGTTCATTATTCTTGTTTATTTTTTCCAACGTTTTAGGAAAAGACCTACTCAACAAAATTGGTTATAAAAAAGGCATCATTTATGGACTACTTATTTCGGTAGTAGGTGCTTTACTAATTATACCTTCTGCAAATGCAAATTCTTTCCCAGCCATTTTAGCTTCCTTTTTTGTGGTAGCACTTGGATTTTCTTTGCAACAAACTGCAGCTCAACCATTTGCCATTTCATTGGGCGACCCTTCAACAGGTTCACACCGTTTAAATTTAGGCGGAAGTATCAACTCATTAGGTACTACACTAGGACCTATCATTGTGAGCTTTTTCTTATTTGGAACTGCAGATAGTAAAGCTGCCGTGGTAACAGTTACCAATATCAATATCTTATACCTGATTGTTGCAGGTGTATTTGCTGCAGTTGCTTTAATTTTTACGTTCTCTAATTTACCAGAAGGCAAAAATGATGAAGCGTTTGAAAAAGCAAACAAAGCATCTTCTTCTTTACTTATGATGACTTTAATTATTGGCGCTATCATTGTAGTAGGTCAATTAACAGAAGTGCCTAAACTTACTTTACTCCTTCTTTCATTAGTAGCGGTAGTAGGTATTTTATTTTATTCTAACGGCAGTGCTATCAAAAACAATGATGGTTGGGGTGCCATGAAATATCCTCAATTAATTTATGGTATGATTGGCATTTTCGTTTATGTAGGTGTTGAAGTTACCATCGATAATAATTTTGGTGCTTTATTAAAAATACCTGGCTATTTAACTGCCGAAGGTTTAGATGAAAGTGCCATTTCAAAATACATTTCACTTTACTGGGGTAGCTTAATGATTGGTAGATGGACCGGCGCTATCAGTGTATTTAATTTAAAAGTAACCCTTAAAACAGTGATGATGATTGTGGTTCC
>JAOASV010000111.1 GCA_030158535.1 Sediminibacterium sp. | reverse complement strand
GTTTTTTATCGGTAAACGGCAAAATAATGGAGATTATCCGCCAATCCAGGTTATAAACACCTGAACAATGCCTATTAAAAAGCCTAATATGGCACCAATAACTTCAATAAACCTAAATTCTTTGGACATAATCGCCTGTAATATCTCTTCAAGCTTGTCGGAGCTAAAATTGCTTACTTTTTCAGTTACAATAGCTTCTAAATCAAGCTCATGCTTGAGTTTTTCCATATAACTGGTCATGAGTACTGGAAATAAGCTTTCTAGCTCCTTCATAAACACAGATTTAAGTTGTTCAATGGTTTTGTCGCCAATAAACATGCTAATAATGGGCATTTCTGCGGCCAATTTGTTGCGTAAAAAGTTATCAATATGGGTTTCTACGATGGGCATTACCTGTTTAAGGTTGCTTCCATCGGTAATTTTTGCTTCAATATCCTTAAAAGAAAGTAGCTCTTCACTTACTAGTTTACCTAGTTTTTGGGCAAATTGATGTTGTCTTTTTGGAAAAATCCCCTGGATAGTGAGTCCTAAAACCTTAACAGGAAGTCTTGGATGAAACAACATTTTGATTGCGATCCAATTGGTAAACCAGCCTATAAATGCTGATATCAAAGGGATTGAAAGGATAAGAGGTGACATAGTGTTATTAATTTAAAAAACCTATAAGCAGATACTTATAGGTTTTAAAATAAGATGGGAGAACGATGGGTCTCGAACCCACGGCCTTCAGTGCCACAAACTGACGCTCTAACCTACTGAGCTACGCTCTCCGTTTAAGGGAGTGCAAAAATAAGGTAATTGCGCATTTTACAAAATCTCATTTTGAACTTTCTTTGTTACCGCTTATCAAAACCTTTGTTAATTTGGCTCAAATGCTGTTTTTTGGTGATTCTTTTCAGTTATTTTTGATTCTTACCATATTTCCAACATGGAAAAATTTATTGCATTTATGAAGACAAGGAAAGGATTACTATTGGGAGGCATTGTATTATTTGGTGCCATTTTTTTTGCATTTAAGGTAAGTAATGTTTCGCCTGAACTTCAGCCAACGCAACGTCAAAAATTATTGGCAACGGTTGGCGCTTTATTGGAGGCGCAACATTACAGTCCAAAAGCAATAGATGATGCTTTTTCAAAAAAGGTGTTTACAGCGTATTTAAAAGCATTGGATCCCGAAAAAACCTTGTTCTTACAATCTGATGTAAATGGGTTTAAAAAATTCGAGACGAGTTTAGATGATGAAATAAAAGGAGCCCCCATTGCTTTTGTTCCTGCCGTGAGTGCGGTTTACTCAAAGCGTTTGCAAGAAATCATCCTTTTATATAAAGAAATTTTAAAAACACCTTTTGATTTTAATGTAAATGACTCGGTGCTTTTAGAAAATGATAAGCAAGATTTTGCAAATACAGCCGCGGCCAGAAAAGAGCGTTGGAGAAAACAATTGACCTATGCCGCACTTGAGCGCTACGCAGATTATTTAGATCAAAGAGAAAAAAATAAAGGCAAAAAAGATTATGTAGCCAAGCCAGATTCTACGCTTGAAAGAATGGCTAGAGAACAGGTTTTAAAAGCAACCAATAAGCGCTTTGATCGAATTCAAAAAACGTTTAATGAAGACCAGCGATTTAACGCTTTTATTAATGCAATTACGGGCCTCATGGATCCGCACACCGATTATTTTCCACCCATCGAAAAACGTGCTTTTGATGAAGGTATGAGTGGTCGTTTTTATGGTATTGGTGCACAGTTAGGTGAAGATGAAAACGGTATTAAAATTGCATCTGTACAACCCGGTGGTGCTGCATGGAAGTCTAGAGAAATTGACGCCAATGATGTGATATTAAAAGTAGCACAAGGAGCTGCCGAACCTGTTGATGTAGCTGGTTATGCTACCGAAGATGCGGTAAAATTAATTAGAGGCAACAAAGGAACAGAAGTTCGTTTGACAATTAAAAAAACGACTGGTACGATAAAAGTGGTAACACTTATTAGAGAAGAAATTGTACTTGACGAAACATTTGCAAGAAGCGCTATTGTTACGGAAGGGACTGATAAAATTGGATACATATATTTACCTGAATTTTATGCCGATTATGAAAGAGAAGACGGCAATCGTTGCTCTGAAGATATTGCAAAAGAAATCGTGAAATTTAAAGCCGAAAACGTAAAAGGAATTGTAATTGATTTACGTAATAATGGAGGCGGTTCTTTGTATGAAGTGATTCAAATGGTTGGACTTTTTATTAACCAAGGGCCGGTGGTTCAAGTTAGAGATAGAGATGGCAAGTCAAATATTTTAAGTGATCGTCAATCTGGCACATTATACGATGGTCCTTTGGCGGTGATGGTGAATGAATTTAGCGCTTCTGCAAGTGAAATTTTTGCTGGCGCTATTCAAGATTATAAGCGAGGTGTTGTTATTGGAAGTACTTCTACGTATGGTAAGGGAACTGTTCAGCGCACTGTTCCATTTGGCAACCCTATCGATCAGTTTAGTGGTCGTACCGACATGGGTGCTGTGAAGCTTACTTTTCAAATGTTTTACCGAGTTAATGGGGCGTCTACGCAACTTCGTGGTGTAGAATCTGATATTGTTTTACCTGATAGTTATGAGTATTTAAAAATCAGAGAAAAAGACAATGAGTCGGCTCTGCCTTTTCATAAAATAGCAACGGCACCTTATTTTTTATGGAGTCAAAGTGCGGTGTATGAGTCTGCCATTGCATCAGAAAAAGAAAGGGTAGAAAATGACGTCAATTTTAGCACATTAAAAAATAACCTTGCTTGGATATCGCGTACTTCCGAAGGATATGCGCCATTAAGCCTAGCAAATTATCAAGCACTTCAAACAAAAATCAAAAAAGTAGTAGAGCAAAATACTGCGCTTTTGAAAGTGACAAAGCCTTTAACTGTTAGGC
>JAOASV010000110.1 GCA_030158535.1 Sediminibacterium sp. | reverse complement strand
ATTACATGGAAGTGCATTGGGTACAGGGCCTTCATAAATAGAAAACTCTTGCTGAGCCATGACTAAAGAAGATGCAGACATAAAAAGAATGATTAGCAAATAGCGCATTATAATTTTATTTTTTCTATTCTTCCACTGAAGATAAATAAAACCGCGATACCAAGTGGTACTAGTGTAGCTGCTAATATAAAAAACGGCGTGTATGACGTTTTGGTAAGCGCAGGCACCATCCATGTAGTGGCTAGCACACCCATATTGGCAGCAAATCCACCAAGCCCCGATAGCGTACCTACTGCTTTACCCGATAAATAATCGGAAGGCATGGTTTGTATCGTTCCAATAATTATTTGAAAACCAAAGAGTGCAAAAAATATGGCAATCATGGCATAAGATGGATTATTAAGCCCAATAATAGTGAGTAGTGCAGGGAACATAAATAAGCCGCCCAGTAACACAATTGATTTTCTGGTTTTAGTAACGCTCCAACCGGCTTTTAATAAACGCCCTGATAACCAACCGCCACCAATGCCACCAATCATGGCACCTACATACGGGAACCAAGCAAATGCACCAATGGCTTTAATATCAAAATGAAATTTATCTGCTAGATAAAGAGGAAGCCAAATCACAAACAACCACCAAATGGGATCGAGTAAAAAGCGAGATAATAAAATACTCCAGCTTTGTCTGATTTGTAAAATTTGCTTAAAAGAAAGTCCTCTATCTGATGGATCTGCAGGTTGTTGACCATCCAAAATATATTGACGCTCCTCCTCTGTTAACCAAGGGTGCGCATCTGGTGTTTTTTTATTGATCCACAGCCATGGAATAAGCCATAATAATCCAAGTAGTCCAATTAAAATAAATGTAGCTTTCCATCCAATAAACCCGTACAAAAAAGCAATAAGTGGCGCAGAAATTATACTACCAATTGAAGCGCCTGCATTAAAAATACCTTGCGCAAGTGCACGCTCTTTTACTGGAAACCATTCGGCATTACTTTTTGCAGCACCGGGCCAATTACCCGCTTCTCCTAAACCTAATAGTGCCCTAAAAATTGAAAAGCTCATGATGCCTCTAGCCGCGGCATGAAAAGCAGCAGAAATACTCCATACCACAATGGAAACAACGAAACCAAGTCTGGTACCAATTGCATCAAATAATTTACCGCTGAGGGCCTGACTAACCGCGTATGCAATGGTAAAACAACTTACAATAAACGCATACTCCGATTTATTCATTTGCAATTCCGATGCAATACCGGGCCACATAATGGCAAGTGCATTACGGTCTATATAATTAACAACAGTAGCAAGTCCTATCAAACTTAAAATCCACCAACGCAATCCTTTTAATTTCATCGCAATAATTATTTTTTAAACGCATCCAATGATTCTATAAATTTAAATATTGCTGTGTTTAGCATGGCGTTTTGGTCTTTATCAAATTTACCATGAAGGCCGCCTGGTATCGTAATAAATTCTGTTTTCACGCCAGCCGCAACAAGCGCAGCATGGAGCGCCACTGATTCTTGATAAGGTACGGTAGGGTCAGCATCACCATGAACTATAAATACAGGCGGGCTTGTTTTTTTAACCCAATGGATAGGCGATACTGATTTGATAAAACTTTGATCCTCTTTTTTTGATCCTAACCAATTGGTAGCCGACTTACTTTTAATGTAAGGACCATATGCCCAATCGTTTACATCAGCAATACCATACTTGTCAATAATAGCGGCCACATTAATATTTTCGATACCTGAACAGTTGTTATCAAAAATGTGATTGTTTTGAAGCAGGCCTCCCATTAATGCCAGATGACCTCCAGCAGATCCGCCCATAATAATAATTTTATTGGGATCTAGATGAAGCGCTTTTGCATTTTTAATTAAATAAATGAGTGCACAGCGTGTGTCTTCGATAGCAGCTGGCGCTGTTGCTTGGCTAGTTAATCTATATTCAATATTGGCCACTGCAAACCCCGCTTTAAAATAAGGCGCAAAACCACCTTGTTCTTCTTTAGCACCATGATTCCATCCGCCACCATGAATGTTAATGATAACTGGATTGAGGGGACCATTTGTTGGAGGCAAATATAAATCCATACGACCATCCCAATCATTTACCTTAGCATACACCACATTTAATTGAGATGTAAAGCCTGCTGGCACTGCAATTACTTTGAATTTTGAAGAGTCAATGGCTGGCGTACCGCTAGGTACAACTTGCGCAAAAAGCACTGTAGTAAAAAGAATACTTAGTGATGTAAATAGTACTCGCATAAATGCAAATTTATTTGTTAAGAGGTTTTACTTGTGACGCCAAATATTCTAGCATCGATTTTTTCAAATTTTTGGATTCATTCAAATACTCAATTTGATCTGCTACGTTTATTTTTTCTAATGGATCCTTGATATAATCATATAATTCTACACCCACAACATTTGCTTCATTAAACGCAACAGTAGATCTAAAGCCTTTATTGATCCATATGGTGTAGCGGTAACGATTATTTCTGATAGAATAGCCCATAATATTTCCGTTTGCATATCCCAATCTTTCACTTTCCGCCATACCTGAACTTCGGGGATACTGACTTACAGCAAATTCTTTCACAATAGCTGCTGGATTTTTCATTAAAGCTGGCCAGGCACTGGAACGCCCGCTAATTCGCATAAGGTTGGAAAAACATCCACGTGTTCTGAAATTGAATTTGTAGTATTTGATTTAATTCTTGGATCACTTATGATTAATGGGGCGCGTGTTGCTTCTTCAAAATTGCTATGCTTACACCACAAATTATGATCTCCTAAATGCCATCCATGGTCACCCCATAATACAATAACGGTATTACTAGCTAGTCCAAATTCATCAATAGCATCCAGCAGTTTACCTACTAATGCATCTGTATAACTG
>JAOASV010000109.1:7835-13622 GCA_030158535.1 Sediminibacterium sp. | reverse complement strand
ATCACGGTCTCTTCCACCATCACGGTCTCTACCATCTCTGCGTCTTGCTTGATCAGGCGCATCGCTTTGTTCGCGTCTACCCTTATCTCTATGGTTTAAATCTTCGGCGTTTTCGTAATATTTTAAGAAACGATCAAACTCCATGGCAGCCACACGCTTAAGCACATCTTCTTTGCTTACGTCAGCAAATTTTTCTGCAAGCATGGGTACATATGTTTCATAATCGCCGTGGCTAATATCTGCAGACAATAATTTTTCCATGAAAAAGAAAAATTGTTTGCGGCAAACATCTTTACCACTTGGAATATCTAGTTTAGAAAACTTAGAATTATTGATGCGTTCAATTTGTTTGAACTTGTACATCTCTTTAGAGTGTACAATTGAAATACAAATACCTTGTAAACCCGCACGTCCTGTTCTACCACTACGGTGCGTGTATACTTCTACATCATCCGGTAATTCGTAGTTGATTACGTGTGTGATACCTTGTACGTCAATCCCTCTAGCAGCAACGTCTGTAGCAATTAGGAGTTGTAAAGTTTTATCTCTAAACTGTCCCATCACTTTGTCACGCTGGGCTTGTGTAAGATCACCATGTAAGGCGTCAATATCATATCCTTCGCGGGTTAAACGCTCAGAAATTTCCTGCGCATCAATTTTAGTTCTGGTAAAAATGATACCATAAATACCCGGGTTAAAATCAATGATTCTTTTAAGGGTTTGGTAACGGTGTTGCGCTGAAGTAACATAATACTGGTGATCAATACTTTTGTTAGACGTATTTACTTTACCAACGGTTACTTCAACAGGATCTTTCATGTAACGCTTGCTCACCTTTCTAATTTCTGGTGGCATGGTTGCACTAAATAACCATGTACTTTCGCGCTGTGGTGTATTTTTTAAGATGAATTCGATATCATCCTGAAAGCCCATGTTAAGCATTTCATCCGCTTCATCTAAAACAACATATTGTATTTGCTCTAGGTTGATTGCTTTACGCTCAATCAAATCAATTAAACGACCTGGGGTTGCCACAATAATTTGTACCCCTCTTTTTAAGTCTCTAATTTGTAAGCCAATAGAAGTACCGCCATATACGGCAACTACAGAAATACCTGGCATGTATTTCCTAAATAACTCAAGTTCCTTTACAATTTGCATGCAAAGTTCTCTGGTAGGACAAACAACTAGTGCTTGCGGGTATTTTGCCTTTTCATCTATAATATGTAATAGAGGTAGTCCAAAAGCGGCTGTTTTTCCTGTTCCTGTTTGTGCCAAGCCAATAAAATCCTTGGTTCCACTAAGTAAAACCGGGATTGCTTGTTCTTGGATTGCTGTAGGGTTCACGTACCCTAATTCTGTGGTTGACTGAATCAATCTAGCATCAATTCCCAACTCTTCAAATGTCGTCATGTATTAAAAATTTTGCGGCAAAGGTACTTATAAGGTAGGGTTTTGCCTGTTTTTTATTTATTTTCAGCCTGTTTTGGCTAAGCGAGCCTATTTTAAAATCCGCTTTATTCCATTGGCTTTCTCAATTAATTCAAGCAAATAATCAGGATCTTCCTTTTCTAAGCTTGCCTTAAATTTTCTTAATTGAGAGATATGTTCATTAAGAACGTCTAAAACGTTCTCTTTATTCTGCATGAGGATCGGAACCCACATACTTGGATTACTCTTGGCAAGTCGAACCGTACTCTCAAAACCACCACTTGCCAGTTCAAAAATGGCATCTTCTTCCCTTTCCTTCTCCAAAACGGTGTTTGCAAGGGCAAAAGATGTTATATGAGAAATATGACTAATATATGCAACGTGTACATCATGGTCAGCCGCATCCATGTACAAAAGATGCATGCCCAGGGTCTGATAAACCTGCTCCACCAGGGCAGCAGCATCTGGATCGCTGGCTTCTTTAGAACAAATAACCGTAGCCTTGTCGGTAAAGGCATTTTTAACAGCAGCTTCCGGCCCACTGTACTCGGTACCCCACATAGGGTGCGTAGCCACAAAACGCCCCCTTTTTGGATGCGCCCCAACAATTTTACAAATATTGTCTTTGGTGGAACCCACATCCATCACCACTTGCTTATTTGTGATATCAAGTATTTGAGGCAGTAAATTTTCGGCGGCATTTATAGGTGTCGCAATAATGATTAAATCAGATAGCGCAACGGCATCTTGTAAAATATGCGCTTCATCTATAATACCAAGTGCAAGCGCCTGGGTCAAATGCTGCTCACTCGCATCTACACCCATCACTTTTGTAGCAAAGCCCTTCTCTTTTAAAGTAAGTGCCATCGACCCACCAATTAAACCCGTACCAATTATCGTTACAATCATTGTTCTACAATTTATAATGCAATACCTGCATTTTTAACCCGTTCAATAGCAAGTTCAAACCGCTCTAAGGGCGCACATAAACTAATTCTTATAAATGCATTTCCGCCTGTTCCAAAAATGCCACCAGGCGTAATAAAAACATTGGCGTCGTACAACACTTTATCACTTAAAGCAAAACCATCGGCATAAGACGCAGGTATACTAGCCCACACAAACATGCCTACCTGCGTTTTTGAATAGGTGCAATTCAATAAATCTAATAACTCAAATACTTTTTCTCTGCGTGCTTTGTAAATCACATTGATGCTATCATACCAATCTTTTCCAAGGCTTAGCGCCTTTGCAGCAGCGAGTTGAATTGGTAAATACATACCACTATCCATATTGGATTTAAAACGCAACACTTCTTCGATGCGTTCTTTTTTTCCAGCCAACATACCCACTCTCCAACCGGCCATGTTGGAACTTTTGCTTAAAGAGTTTAGTTCAACCACCACTTCTTTGGCGCCTTTAACAGCGAGTAAACTTTTAGGCGTTTCATTTAAAATAAAACTATACGGATTGTCATGACAAATCAATATTTGATGCTTCGTTGCAAAAGCAATAAGGGATTCAAAAAAATGATCTGAAGGAAGTTGACCCGTTGGCATATGCGGATAATTCACCCACATTAATTTGACTTTGGATAAATCTGTTTTTTCGAGCGCCTCTAAATCTGGTTCCCAATTTCCAGTAAGTGTTAAATCGTAATACACGGGTTCACCTCCTGATAATTTTACGGCACTGCTATAAGTTGGATATCCAGGATTAGGAATTAAAGCCTGATCACCAGCGTTTAAATACGTCATACAAATATGCATGATGCCTTCTTTACTGCCAATGAGTGGTAGTACTTCCGTGTCAGGATCTAACGTAACACCATACCATGTTTGATAGAATGCAGCAATGGCGTTTCGTAAAACGGGAGAGCCTTTATAAGATTGATAGGCGTGTACATTATCTGGAGCAGCGGCTTCTTGTAAAGCCTTTACCACAAGGGGGTGTGGCGCCAAATCAGGACTACCAATACCTAGGTTTATAATTTGTTTACCCGCTTTATTAAGCTGCTCTATTTCGCGGAGCTTTTGTGAAAAATAATATTCACCAATCCCATCTAGTCTTGACGCTAATTGCATTTCCATAACTACCCTTTTTTCATGTTGCCTTTTTGATAGACACCAAATATTTTAATATTATTTGTTAACTCCTTTATTGAATCAAGTACTTGATCAAGTTTTTTACGCTTGTCAAATTCCATATCCGCAAAAAAACCATATTTAAAATTACTCCCTGGGATAGGCATGCTTTGCAACTTGGTTAAGTTTACATCATGCTTTGCAATTTGCGTAAGCACTTTGGCGAGTACCCCTTTTGTATGGTTGGTTTGAAAATAAATAGAAGCTTTATTTGCAAGCTTATCCTCCACTACATCTACAGCTCTTTCCAATACCAAAAACCGCGTATAATTATTTTTTTGGGTTTGAATATCTGGGCCAATAATGTCCAAATTAAAAAGCTCGGCGGCTAATTTACTAGCTACCGCAGCCACATGCTTAGACCTATGTTGCTGCAGGTGTTTTGCACTTAGCGCGGTATCTTCCGACTCAACTAATTTCCAATTATTTTTTTCGAGGTAATCCAAACATTGAAGTAGCGCCATGGGATGACTATGCACTTCTTTGATGTCCGATAATTGAACGCCTTTATTAACGAGCAAATTTTGACTAATCGATAAATAAACTTCACCTGTTACTTTTAAAGAAGAACGAAGTAGTAAATTATAGTTAGGCAAAATGCTACCTGCAATAGAATTTTCGATGGCCATCATAGCGCCCGCCGATTCTTTTTTATTCTCTGCTTTTTTTACAAGTGCACTAAATGTAGCACAAGGCACAACGGCCACGTCTTTACCAAAAATAGTACGCGCAGCTACCTGATGGAAACTTCCTTCGTAACCCTGAATGGCAATGCCCAGTTCATTTATAGGCTTTCTTGTTATTTTATTTTTTGTTGGCATATGCTTAAAAAAAATCCCGGCCAGTTGGCCGGGATTGTATGTAAAAATTTTTTGTTACGCTAATACATATAATACCCGGCTCCTTTTTGTAAAGAAGTAATAGTAATAGAAACTAAACCAAGTATTTAATAATAATGCTCTCATCTCCTTTCAAATATAAGTATAAAAATCACTTAAAATAAAAAGAGATTAAAAAATTTATGCTAACAAACTTTAGTTATTAAAGGCTTTTGCGCATTGATCACATGCAAAAACCAAAATTACTATCTATAAAAAATAAGCCCTCTTGTAGAAACAAGAAGGCTATTTACGATTGCTTGCCATATGAAAATCTTGAAGATTGTTAAAACCGGCAAGCTAGTTTTGACCGTTTAGGGTCTAAACAATCTAGCTAATGTTTTAAAATTAGTGCTTAGTTGTATCAACAGCAGCAGCAGTTGTGTCTACAGCAGTAGTATCCATAGATACAGTTGCAGTTGTGTCAACAGCAGTAGTGTCTGCAGTTGCTTCTTTGTTTTCACCTGAATTACATGCTACGAAAGCTACTACAGCTAAGATTGCGAATACTTTTTTCATTTTTTTGGGTTTTTGTTTGAATGAATGTGCTTATTAATACCAGAAGGGGTAAAAAGGTAACCCGCCAACCTCCTTTTTTTTTGAAAAAAAAGATTTCGGGCTATATTGGGTTACTTTTATACCCTAAAGCGTATTAAAAGCAGTATTTAGTGAAAGCTACGAGTAACGAACAAGCATTATTAAGGGGGTTAGCGGGCAACGATTCCGCCATTATTGAACAACTCTACAAAGAGAACTTCAGTACCATCCAGGCCTTTATTTTGGCCAATAATGGCTCTTATGACGATGCTCGCGACGTTTTTCAGGAAGCAATGATCGCCCTGTATGAAAAAGCACAATCAGGGTCGTTTGTTTTAACCTGTCAAATTAAAACGTATGTATACTCGGTTTGTCGCAGACTATGGCTCAAAAAACTACAACAAATGGGGCGCTTCTCGCACCCAGTTGATAATTTGGAAGAAACCATATCTGTAGAAGACGACCTTGAACAACATGCTAAGCACGACGCCGCCTACGCCATTATGGATCGGGCACTGAAAAGCTTAGGTGAACCTTGTAAAAGTCTACTAGAAGGCTACTACCTTCAAAAAATGGACATGCAAGCTTTGGCAGCCGAATTTGGTTATACCAACTCCGACAATGCCAAAAACCAGAAATACAAATGTTTAATGCGCCTCAAAAAGTTGTTTTTTGCGCAATACAATATTGGAGAGTAAGTAACATGGAAGATTTAATATTATTAGAAACCATCGAAAAGTACCTGAGCAACCAAATGGATGCCCAAGAAAAAGCTGCTTTCGAGTTGGTTCGTAAAA
>JAOASV010000109.1:0-7825 GCA_030158535.1 Sediminibacterium sp. | reverse complement strand
GACCAGATGGTGGTGGAGCATGCCATGTTCTTACAGCAAATTAACGATTACAGCGCCATTAAATCTATCAAACAAACACTTGCTCAAACGCACCAAAATTTATTGGAGCGTGGCGAGATCTCAAATAGCGAAACCGTTTCAAGCAGTGCTAAAATTGTACAATTATTTCATAAGTATAAAAAAGTAGCTTCTATTGCCGCTTCTGTTGGCGGTGTAATTGCACTATTTATTAGCGGTCTAGCCTTATACCTTTCTCCAGTTAGCCACAACAATCAAATACAGCAATTAAGTAACGATATCGCGGCGATCAAAAAAAGTCAGCAATACCAAGGCAAACTTATTAATGAGGTAAAAAGTAAATTACCTGCAGGCGTTAAGTTTATTAGTGGTGGTTCAGGATTCTTAATTGACGCCAAAGGTTTTATTGTAACCAACGCACACGTTATTAAAGGAACTGGCGCCATTGTAGTTGACAATAACGGTAAAGAATATGTTGCTGAAATTGCTTTAATCGATCAAGAAAAAGATTTAGCGATTTTAAAAATTGACGACGCAGATTTTACTTCTAAAAAATCACTCCCTTATTCTATTCGTAAATCAACTACTGACTTAGGCGAAGAAATATTCACCCTTGGTTATCCAAGAAATGAAATTGTTTATGGTACTGGTTATTTAAGTGCTAGAACTGGTTACGAAGGCGACTCACTTTCCTATCAATTACAAATGAGTGCCAACCCTGGTAATTCAGGCGCTCCTGTGTTTGATAATGCTGGTGAAGTAATTGGTGTACTTAGTACTAGAGAAGCACAATTAGAAGGCGTTGTATTTGCACTTAAGTCAAATAATATTTACAAAATAGTACGTGATTACAACGAAATGAACGATGGTGGTAAAGACATTAAAATATCTACCCGCTCAACTATTAGCCGCATGTCACGCAAAAAGCAAATTTCAACACTTGAGTCTTGCGTTTACTATGTAAAGTCTTTTGATAAATAATTGTAATTAACAATTACAATACTATCCCCATAAATTACTAGGATACAAACCCTTTTCTACAAGACTAGAAATACTCGCTTGCACAACAGGCGCATCTTCTTTGTAGGTAACACCAAACCAATTTGCAGAAGTAGTACCTACTTTTACATTGCCTAATTTAGCATTTACAAAATGTTTGGTAACAGAAGGCAAGAAAAATTCAGATTTTAATTCCATCCCTTGTGTATCCAAAAATCTAGAAAATTCTGATTCGCAAAGTGATACAAAGCTAGCTGGGTAACATAAAAAGTTCATGCTAACAGTGGTGTCTGCAGTTAAAGGAAATAACTGATCGTTGTCTTCATACACAATAACACCTTCCTCATTTTTAAATATTTTTGTACGCTCATTGATGTCAATTAAATTACCATTAGCATCTACACTACAAACCCCTCTACTCACCGTTCCATTGTCACTTAATGTTTTACCCAACTCATATCCAATAATAGAATAGGTTTGATCATTACACTCATTGTTTAAAAAAGAAGCGGCTTGCACAAAAGCATCTTTACCATAAAAGTCATCGGCATTAATAACAGCAAATGGTTCATTTAATTTTCCTTTGCAACAAAGAACCGCGTGCGCAGTGCCCCAAGGCTTTACACGCTCAGGTGTTACATTTTTACCTTCCGTAAATGCAGCTAAATGCTGGTATACATAATCGGTAGCAATTTTGCCCTTTAACTTTGGTTCAAAAATTGACTTAAATTGCTCACTAAACTCTTCTCTAATAATAAAAACAATTTTACCAAAACCTGCTTCAATCGCATCATAAATTGAATAATCCATGATAGTTTCGCCACTAGGTCCAAAAGATTGAATTTGTTTCATGCTACCGTAACGGCTTGCCATACCGGCTGCAAGAATTACTAAAGTTGGTTTCATAAGAGAATATTAAGGGCTGCGAAGCTAAATCATTCTTTAAAATAGTTGACACATATTACAAATGAATATTGATAATATTTATATACAAGATATCAGCGCTTTATATAATAATATAATGAATATCAATATATTAAGAGCCGATTTATTCGATTCCTTAGTAAGTGGTAATAAATGGTTTAAACTACAATTTTATGTGCGTGACGCCATGGCTGCTGGAAAAACAACACTGGCCACTTTTGGTGGCCCCTATTCCAACCATATCATTGCCACTGCAAAATATGGCGCAAGCATGGGACTCAACACGGTAGGATTTATTAGAGGCGAAAAACCAACAACCCTTTCCCCAACATTAACCGATGCCATCCAATATGGAATGACGCTATATTTTGTTTCCAGAGAAGACTTTGAGCAAACAGAAAAAATTATTGCAGAGAACCAAGATCCAAATTGGGCATGGATACCTGAAGGCGGTTACGGTATTACAGGCGCAGAGGGCGCAAAATCAATGCTAACCATTAAAGATACCAGCAGTTACGATACCATCATTTGTGCAGTAGGTACAGGTACTATGATGGCTGGACTTATTAAAGCAGCAGCGCCACATCAAAAAGTTATTGGCCTATCCATATTAAAAAATAATATTTCAATTGACGCAGCAATAAAAGCGCTATTGACCAAAGAGGAAGCCAACAAAAATTTTGAAATGATACATGATTATCATTTTGGCGGCTATGCAAAACACAAGCCAGCACTGATTGATTTTATGAATGAATGTTACAAAAAAATGGAACTGCCATTAGATTTTGTGTACACGGCTAAATTAATGTACGGGGTCAGAGACCTTGCTACCAAAGGAAAATTTGAACCCTCCTCAAAAATACTTGTGATACATTCGGGCGGATTACAAGGCAACCGTTCTTTTAAAAAAGGGACATTACGCTTTTAAAAATGAATCTTTTAGTGTAGCGCCAAAAATTTGTTCAAATTTTTGTTTGACTAAATCTTTTACTTCTTGCATGGGCACTGCTCTCCCTAATTCTTTTTGCAAAGAAGTTACCTGCTTATCCGGTATTCCGCAAGGAACAATATTGTTAAAATAAGACAAGTCGGTATTTACATTAAGTGCAAAACCATGCATGGTAATCCAACGGCTACATTTAATGCCCATCGCACAAATTTTACGCGCTAATTTTTTATTGTCAGGATCCAACCAAACGCCTGTTTCGCCAGCACTTCTTCCAGCAACAATACCATAATGCGCAAGTGTTTGAATAATCACTTCCTCTAAACTTCGGAGATACCAACCTAAATCAGTTTTAAACTTTTCTAAATCAAGTATGGGATATCCCACCAATTGCTCAGGTCCATGAAAAGTGATATCTCCTCCTCTATTGATATGAAAATAATCGATACCATTGGCTTCCATGAAAGCAGTGGTCATAAGCACATTGGCCGCATTCCCGTTTTTACCTAGCGTATACACCGGCGGATGCTCAACAAATAACAAATGATTTTTAGTAGGCCAATCCTGCACCGGAATTTCATTTTGATTACGGTAACTGGCTTTAATTGCCGAATTCTCACTCAACAAAGACTCTTGGTAGGCCCAAACCTCTTTGTATTTGCGGTTACCCAAGTCATCAAAAAAAACTTCCTGCTGCATTGTACAAAAGTAGGAAGGTTTGGGGCTATTTTTGCAACAATGGAACCGG
Organism: Sediminibacterium sp.; assembly: GCA_030158535.1. Classification (GTDB taxonomy): domain Bacteria; phylum Bacteroidota; class Bacteroidia; order Chitinophagales; family Chitinophagaceae; genus Sediminibacterium. Next base: position 4,190 of record JAOASV010000109.1, on the reverse strand, counting down.
ATATTGATTTATTTAATGAAGAAGGCGCTGAAACCCTCTACGAAAGAAAAACTTTTGTGATCGACAAGGGGCAAGAACCCTTTCGTATCGACAAATGGGTGCAAACGCATATGGAAGGTGCCACCCGAAGTAAGGTTCAACAAAGTATAGAAGCTGGATTTTTAACCGTTAACGGAAAAAATGTAAAAAGCAACTATAAGGTAAGACCCGGCGACGAGATCTTAATCATGAGTCTGGTAAATCCAGAAACGCATGTTTTAAAAGCTGAAGATATTCCACTCAATATTGTTTTTGAAGATGATGCAGTCATGGTCATTAATAAACCACCAAATATGGTGGTGCATCCTGGTGTTGGGAATTATACCGGCACACTTTTAAATGGCGTTGCTTATCACATGCAGCAACAAAATCCAAACATAGACGAACAATCTTTACCACGTTTTGGTCTTGTACACCGCATCGATAAAAATACAACAGGTTTAATTGTACTTGCGAAAACAGCAGAAGCAGCAGCACATTTAGCAAAGCAGTTTTTTAACCATACCGTAGAAAGAAAATACACGGCGCTTGTTTGGGGTGATGTAACGGAAGATTCCGGCACCATTGTTGCAAATATTGCGCGTCACAAACAAAATAGAAAAACATTTGACGCCTACCCCGAAGGTGATATTGGCAAACACGCCATCACACACTATAGCGTTATAGAAAGATACAATTATGTAACACTCATTAGTTGTGTGTTAGAAACTGGTCGTACGCACCAAATTAGGGTGCATTTAAAACACATTGGTCATACTTTATTTAATGACCACGAATACGGTGGAGACCGCATTTTAAAAGGCACTATTTATACCAAGTACAAACAGTTTGTAGACAATTGTTTTGAAGCTTGTCCAAGGTGCGCGCTTCATGCTACCACACTTGGATTTGTACATCCCACCACCAACGAATTTATCAAATTTGAAGCTGCCATACCTGACGATATGCTAGCCGCAGTTCAAAAATGGAGCGGGTATGTACAAAATAAAACACGCACCGAATAGTGCGTGTTTTATAACAATTATCAATAAAAATTTATTTACTTCTTTACCGCTGCTTTTTGTAATGCACCTAATGGAGCAATGTATAAGCTACGGCCGTGCGTACCAAGAATAATTTCATTATCGCGCGGATGCACTGCAATATCATGCACAGGCACACTTGCAGGAAGTCCTTTGTTCCACATCATAGAACTATTACCACCATCCACACTTACATACAACCCACCATCTGTTCCAACATATAAAATGTTTTCATTGGCAACGTCTTCTTTAATAACGTTTACAGGCTCCATAGGAAGATCTTTCATAATTTGCTTCCATGTGGCACCATAATCATCTGAACGGTATACATAGGCGTTAAAATGATCATTACGATATCCATTTAAGGTAACATATACACGGGCTTCATTAAAAGCACTCGCTACTACCCTGCTAACATATAACCCTTTTGGCAAACCCTTATTTAATAAAGAAAAAGTATACCCGCCATCTTTAGTAACCTGTACATTTCCATCATCAGAACCAACATAAATGAGGCCAAATTTAATAGGGCTTTCACTCATAGTGGTTAAAGTACCAAATGGAACATCTCCTTGCGCAGGATTGGTTGTTAAATCAGCACTTAAGGTTACTAAACTATCGCCTCTATTAAATGAACGGTGAAATTTATTACTTCCGTAATAAAACACATCTTGATTGTGTCTACTTAATAAAATAGGGGTCTGCCAGTTGTAACGAAGTGCTGTTTCGCCTAAGTCACGAGAAGGTCTTACCGACTTTCTTTCTTTGGTTAACAAATTTTGACGAGAGTAAGCTCCAAATTGAGATCCACTATAAATGGTTTTGTTATCTCTAAAATCTACCTGCACTTGCATACCATCTCCACCATTGATTCCTGTAAAAGGATTGTGACCACTATCGTACCAATCATAATTTTCCTTGGTTAAACTTGAACCATACCAAGTACCATTGTCCTGAAGTCCTCCATATACATTGTAAGGCTTCGCCATATCAAAAGCAATATTATAAAACTGACCAACAGCAGGTGTATTGGCTTTAAACCAATGTTCACCATCATCGTAGGTAATATTACAACCTCCATCATTACCAATAATCATATGACTATCACGCTTTCCATTCATCCAAACGTAATGATGATCTGCGTGTACATTTTCTTTACCAATTTCTTTGAACGTTTTTCCGCCATCGGTGCTTAATACAACACCCACACCCGTTAATGCAATTTTATTGGCATTGGTTGGGCTTACAAATACTTTACCAAAATAATATCCATAGGTACTATAAATACCAATGGTTTTATCATGTGTTTTTTTCCAGCTTGCTCCACCATCATCGCTTCGGTATAATTCGGCACCATAAATAGGCGTTTCAAATAAAGCAGTGTTGGCATCATACAAATAATCCCAAATACAGGTTGGTGCTAATGTTCCATTTTTTACAGCCTCTTTAATGCCAGCAGCTGTATACTTTGTAGGCAGTTGGTTACGCGGAGATTTTACAAATGCATTTAACTTTTTATCATCAAGTGCCGCAAAACTCTCTTTAGTTAAATCTTTAAAATCCCTTAACACATAACGTGTAGTATCGGTGGTATTTTTTAATGCCGTTTCTGGCTGGTGAAAATTATTATCTACCACCGCAAATACAGTATTAGGGTTTTGAGGATATACGGCCAAGCCAATTCTACCAACACCATCACCATTTGGAAATCCAGAATTTGGCGTATTGATTTGCTTCCAAGTATTACCACCATCGGTACTTTTATAAATACCACTTGTTTTACCAGACTCTTCAAAATTTGAAGCCGTTCTAGTTTTATACCACATGGCAGCATATAAAATAGAAGGGTTTTTGCTATCAATATCTACATCAACAGCACCGGTATTCGCATCTACATATAAAGTCTGATTCCAATTTTTGCCACCATCTGTTGTTTTGTAAACGCCACGCTCTTTGTTAGGAGAATACAAATGACCCAATGCAGCAACCCATGCTGTATTAGGCTCTGCTTCATTGATTACAATCTTGCCAATGTGATGACTTTCAGGAAGTCCAAGATAATCCCAAGACTTTCCTCCATTGCTAGACTTGTAAACACCTATACCAGCATACGATGATCTACTACTATTAACTTCACCTGTGCCTACCCAAATAATATTGTGTTTCCAGTTAACGGCTACCGCACCAATGGTAATAATGGCTTCAGAGTCAAACACCGGTGTAAAACTTTGACCATTATTGGTGGTATGCCATAAACCGCCTGTAGCATACGCCACATAAAAATTAGTGGGATCCTCTGGGTTAACAGCCATATCTACAACTCTTCCACTCATAACTGTTGGTCCAATATTTCTAAAGGCAGTTCCGTTAATGGTGGATGCATCTAATAATTTTTTACGCTGCTCGATAGAGGATAACCTTTCGGATGCAGGGGTAGGTTTAATTTGAGCTGTGCTATACAAAGACAATGTTAGCAAAAGGCAAAAACTGAGTATTTTTCTCATAATCGTACTTATAATTTGTATTTTTAAGTGTTTAAATGTAAGAAAATGCGCCTTCTTTTTGTCCTTTTTTCCATAATATTTTACAGCACAGCTTATGGGCAGTGTAAAACCTTTAGAATCACTTCAAAAGGCGATACCCTTAACTGCACAGAAGCTAGTGGGGTAAAAAGAGGCAAATGGAAAATCGAATTCCCTCCTATTAGAGGCGAAAGAGGCTACGTTGAAGAAGGTGTTTTTGTGAACGATAAAAAAGAAGGTACTTGGCGCCGTTTTAATTTAATGGGCGATCCCATGGCCATCGAAAATTATAAATGGGGTTTAAAAAATGGCATTTGTACCTATTTAACCATTCAGGGTATTGAAAGAGAAGAATCTTGGAAAGCCATTGACCCTTCTAAACCCTATGATACCATTGATGTGCAGGATATCAACAATCCTAATTTGTATGAAAAGGTGATTGTCAAAACAACAGGAGCATCTTTAAAGCATGGCACCTGGAAAATTTATGACCCCTATACCGGTCAGAGATTAAGAACCGAAAACTGGATATTAGATGTTTTGCAAGACCCCAATGCAAAAAAAGAAGATGCAACTGACACAAGCAGCATGTTACCAAATACAAGCG
>JAOASV010000108.1 GCA_030158535.1 Sediminibacterium sp. | reverse complement strand
AATCGAACCTGCACTACCTTGCGATAACCAGATTTTGAGTCTAGCGCGTCTACCAGTTCCGCCATCTGGGCCTTTGTATTAGGCGGGGTGCAATATTACAAGATTCTGTGTTTTTTGCCAAAAGAAACCCGTAGAAACAGCCATAAACCAAAACAATTGCGGCTTATTGGAGCTCATCAGCAATTCGGTCTAGGTATTTCTTTTTAAAATAATAGTCTTTTACTGGCAGCATTGCTTCTTTTTGGGTAACACCCATTTGATAACCTTCCAGCAGCCCTTTAATAGGTTCGTAAATGTCATCCTCTAGTTGTTTAAGTTGTATGCGTAAAGCGTCTTTTTGCGTATCGTCCGTTACTTCCATTACCTGCTCGTTTAAATCCATTACCTCCATTAAAAAATGGGGTGGGAGTTGGTAATTTTCGTTAACGCTTAAGAGTTCGTTAATTTCTAAAATATAGGGTAGTAAAAGTGCCGGATCTTTTAATACTTGCAGGGCTTTATTGGCCATCGATGATTGTGCGAGGGCCTCAGCCTGCTCGTCAGCGCTGGCGTTTGCAAAAAAATCAGGGTGAAACTTTTTTTGCAGCATCAAATACTTTTTTGAAACCACCGCAGGGTCTGGGAAAAAGCTTACTGGTATTTCAAAAAGTTCAAAATAATTCATAGTCCCTAAAATTACAATTCTTTATAAAAACAAGTAATAATCTTTTAAATAGGCTATAAACGCAGGCGTGTACTGATCGTTTTCTTTAATTACAATCGAAGTTTCTGAGGCCACCATAAAGGCGGTTTTACTAAATATATACATCACCCTAAACGGAGTATGATTGGGGGTTTGCTGAACAGCTGCTTTATGCATTACGGTAAAGCCATGTGACTGTGCAAGGGCCTCAACTTCATTAGCTCTTGCAAATGGCAGTAGTACCGAAAAACTGCCCAGAGGTTCCAATAAATCATCTACACAAGTAAATAAATTTTGTAAGGTAAGTGTCGTGCTATGCATGGCCTGATTTTTTAAGGCATGCTCACTTTTTAAATCGTTTTCAAAAAATGGTGGATTGGAAATAATGTGCTGATATTTTTTACCAGCATAGTTTTTAATATCCGTGTTATGCACCTGAATATTAAAGTTGGTAGCAGCAGCATTTTGAGCAGCCTGCGCTGCGGCAGCAGGATCTAATTCTACAGCGTCAATAACGGCGCTGGGTAATTTTTGTGCAAGCTGTAAAGACAATAAGCCAGTGCCCGTGCCTATATCTAAAATAGTAGCAGGCGGGTTACTTGTTAATTGATGTGCTACCCAGGCGCCAAACAGGCACGCGTCTGTACATACCTTTAGCGCGCAGTCCGATTGCTGAACTGTAAATTGTTTAAACGCAAAATAGTTATTGGACATCTGTTACGATGCTTAGTCTGCAAAGCTTGCAGCTATGTACTCACTATTTAAGCGCGCAATATTGGTGATTGAAATTTCTTTAGGGCAAGTAGCTTCACAAGCACCAGTGTTGGTACATGAACCAAAACCTTCTTTATCCATTTGTGCAACCATGTTTTGTACCCTTGTAGTACGCTCTGGTGCACCTTGTGGTAATAAGGCGAGGTGAGAAACTTTTGCACTTAAAAATAGCATAGCAGAACTGTTTTTACAAGCTGCTACACATGCGCCACAACCAATACACATCGCTGCAGCAAAAGCATCATCTGCTTTTTGCTTTTCGATAGGTAAGGTATTACCATCTACGGCATTACCGGTGTTAACGCTAACGTATCCACCTGCCTGAATAATTCTGTCAAAGGCAGAACGGTCTACCATCAAATCTTTGATCACTGGAAACGCATCGGCTCTCCATGGTTCTACTACAATTGTATCACCATCTTTAAAAGCACGCATGTGTAATTGACAAGTTGTATTTGCTTGCCAAGGACCATGTGGTTTACCATTAATATACATAGAGCATGAACCACAAATACCTTCTCTACAATCATGATCAAAAGCAACCGGACTTTCTCCGTCTTTGATTAATTGTTCGTTGAGTACGTCAAACATTTCTAAGAAACTCATTTCAGAAGAAATATTTTCTACGCGGTACATTTTGAAAGCACCTTTTGTGTTTTTATTATTTTGTCTCCAAACTTTAAGGTTTAGATTCATATTGTAATGTTCCATTGCAAGAAATTTGAAAAGTTGATAGATCGTTTGCTAATGATTATTTGTAGTTACGTTGTGAAGGTTTAATCACTTCGTACTTTAATTCTTCTTTATGAAGTTCCCAATTGTGTTCGCCTTTAAACTCCCAAGAAGCAACATACATGAAGTTTTCGTCGTCTCTCAACGCTTCTCCATCTTCTGTTTGATATTCTTCTCTGAAGTGACCACCACAACTTTCGTTACGGTTAAGTGCATCGATACACATGAGTTCACCTAGTTCAATAAAGTCGGCAACGCGGTTGGCTTTATCAAGTTCCGGATTCATTTCATTAATTTCTCCAGGAATTCTCACGTCGCTCCAGAATTCTTTTTTAAGCGCTTGCACTTCTGCAATCGCTTGCTTTAATCCTTCTGCGTTACGCGCCATACCACATTTGTCCCAAATAATTTTTCCTAAACGCTTATGGAAACTTTCTACAGTTTGCGTTCCTTTAATGCTCATTAATTTTTCAATTCTAGCAAGCACCTCTTTTTCAGCTTCTTCAAATGCAGGGTGATTGGTATCAACACCTTTGCTATAAATTTCGTCTGCTAAATAATTACCAATGGTGTAAGGGATAACAAAATATCCATCTGCTAAACCTTGCATAAGTGCACTTGCACCAAGGCGGTTTGCACCGTGCTCACTAAAGTTAGCTTCACCTAATGCATATAAACCAGGTACTGTAGTTTGTAATTCATAATCTACCCAAAGGCCACCCATGGTGTAGTGTACAGCAGGGTAGATACGCATTGGAACTTCGTAAGGATCTTCGCC
>JAOASV010000107.1 GCA_030158535.1 Sediminibacterium sp. | reverse complement strand
GCAGGTATTCAGTTACCAATATATACTTACAAACGCTGGCGTTTTTAATACGGGGAATACTTTTGTAAACATTGAAACTAAAGCACTAAAACAAAAAGCTGCGCGTAAAACGATTCGACTTTTTTTACCTACCACCGAACTCAGAATAGAAGAATAAATGCATGGCAGCCATTACGATATGATGATAGTTGGCCAGGGCATTTGTGGTACTGTTTTAAGTAGCTCACTTATTTTGCAGGGTCAAAAGGTAATCGTCATTGACGATGCTAATAATAAGGCAGCAAGTAAAATAGCCAGTGGCGTGATTAACCCTGTAACTGGAAGGCGCATTGTAAAAACCTGGCAAATAGATGATGTTATGCCAGCGGCGGTTCGCATCTATCAGGCACTCGAAAAGAAGTTGGACACGAGCATTGTGAAGCAGTGTAATATTGTCAATTTTCACGCCAGTGAACAGATGCAAAAAGCTTTTGCAGACAGGATTGCTGAGGACCCTACTTACCTATCTACTCCACCCTTATCAAATGCTATTTCAGCTGCTTTTGACGCCCCTTTTGGGCACACCGTTATTGATCCATGCTGGCTAATTGATGTAGGGAATTTACTGCATCATTGGCGCCAATATTTAACCGAGCAACATACGTTAGTTGAAGAGGTATTTGATTTTAATAAACTAGCTATTAAAGCAGATCTAATTACTTACGACAAGTACACTGCCAACAAAATTATTTTTTGCGAAGGTGCTAAAGGAGAAGACAATCCCTATTTTAAAAAACTTCCTTTTGCACCCAACAAAGGAGAAGCCTTACTTGTAGATATCAAATATTTAGACAACCGGTTTATCTATAAAAAAACGGTGAGCATTGTGCCTTGGAAAGACTCCATTTTTTGGGTAGGCTCTAATTACGAATGGAATAATAATAACGACGAACCCAGTTTGGCATTTAAAGAAAAAACAATTGCGGCATTAAATGAATGGCTCAAATTACCCTATCAAGTAGTGGATCATATTGCAGCCATTAGACCCGCAAACATTCAGCGTAGGCCATTTGTAGGCATGCACCCTGCCCATGGAAACATGGGTATTTTTAATGGGATGGGCACCAAAGGATGTTCATTGGCACCCTACTTTGCGGAGCAAATGACCAGGTATATTTTATACCAAACGCCGATCGAAACCGAAGCCAATATCAAGAGATTTAATCATTGAGTACCCGAACAATAACAATACGCCAAAATCAAAAAACAGCAGCGAATATGTAATTCCAGTGCAGTACCGAAAAATGGAAAACTTACACATTGTATTTTGGCTTTTTAAAGATATCGCATGGTGTTTAGGCATACCACTACTAGGCATTTCCATGATTGTTCCTACCCTTATTATTTCGATTGTTATTTCATGGCGTACCAGACAGTTCATGTCAGAACTGTGCCATAATATTGCCATCACCGTTTGGATTAGTGCCAACTCGTTTTGGATGGTTACCGAATTTTTTCATATCGATACTCAAATTGCATTTTTAGGTATTACCTATAAGCATTTGGCCATGATCCCATTTGGCATCGGCGTTCTCATTTTAGCCTTCTACTACTTAATCTGGAAGCCTAGGCACAAAAATGAAGCAGAAACCATGTAATTAAGGGCTGTAATACCCCCATTTTGAGTAGGTTCTAGCGTCATTTGAAGTATATTTGCCCTTCAAATTATTGGATTAATAAATTAGCACTATGTACCGTTCGCATAACTGTGGAGAATTAAGAGAAAGCCATGTAGGAAATGAAGTAACCCTTGCTGGATGGGTTCAAACAGTTAGAAAATTTGGCGCCATCACTTTTGTCGATTTACGCGACAGATATGGTATTACACAATTATTACTTGGCGAATCAATGTCATCTTTTTTGGATGAAAACCCACTAGGCAGAGAATTTGTAATTCAAGCCAAAGGAACGGTTGCGAGTAGAAGTAATAAAAACGCAAACATTGGAACGGGTGATATTGAGATCATTGTTAGTAGCTGCATGGTGCTTAATAAATCTGCAGTACCTCCATTTACCATTCAAGATGATACAGATGGTGGTGATGATTTACGCATGAAATACCGCTATTTAGATTTACGTAGAAACGCTGTCAAAAAAAATCTAGAATTAAGATATAACGTTAACCGTTCTGTAAGAAACTATTTACATGAAGAGGGTTTTATGGACATCGAAACACCTTTTTTAATTAAGTCTACGCCAGAAGGTGCACGTGACTTTGTGGTTCCATCCCGCATGAACCCAGGTCAATTTTATGCGCTACCGCAATCGCCACAAACCTTTAAGCAACTATTAATGGTAAGTGGTTACGACCGTTACTACCAAATTGTAAAATGTTTTAGAGACGAAGATTTAAGAGCGGACAGACAACCAGAATTTACACAGATAGATTGTGAAATGGCATTTGTAGAGCAAGAAGATATTTTACAAATGTTTGAAAACTTAATTAGACGCGTTTTCAAAGACGTAAAAAATATTGATTACACAGACGCCATCGAAAGAATGACTTGGGAAGACGCGATGTGGCAGTTTGGTAATGACAAACCAGATATTAGATTTGGTATGAAAATTGCCAACTTAAAATCAGCGTTTTTAAAAGGCGGTAAACTTGAAGCCACTGGCGAATTAATTAATGGTGCAGGATTTGGCGTATTTGACAATGCAGAAACTGTTTTAGCCATAGCTGCACCTGGTTGTAGCGAATATACTCGCAAACAAACCGACGAGCTAACCGAGTGGGTTAAACGCCCGCAAATTGGTATGCAAGGCCTTGTATACATCAAGTGTAACCTCGATGGCACTTATAAAAGCAGTGTCGATAAATTTTACACCGAAGACAAATTAAAAGCCATTGCAGACGCTGCAGGTGCTAAAGCAGGAGACCTTGTTTTAATACTTGCTGGTAAAGAAGAAAGAACCCGTAAAGCAACATCAGAATTAAGGCTTGAGATG
>JAOASV010000106.1 GCA_030158535.1 Sediminibacterium sp. | reverse complement strand
TTGTGGAGTCGAGGGGAGTCGAACCCCTGTCCAAACATCGTAACCATTAGCTTTCTACATGCTTATTTCGATATTCATTGTAGACGAAAGGCCGGAAACGAACAAACCAACCTATCGCTTAGCTGGATAATCTTAAGCAATAGTCACAGCCTTCTATTGCAGCATCTTATTTTGTTTTGAGTCGGCGGCGGCACATGGAAATAAGCGAACCTGTGCGGCGGCCCAAATGGTTACTTAATCACTGATTAAGCAGCCATGGCATACTGAGTATTGCCATTTGAAGTTTGAGTATTCAGATTGAAGTGCTAATTACACAACGCACTGCATGCTTACACCAACAATAACCTATGCTGTCAAAACCAGTACGACCCCATAGCTATGCGGTTAGCAAAAAGCCAACAGCAAAGGTAACACTATTTATAGACTTATTTGAATAATCTCCAAAAGTCGAGACCTAAAGCGTACACCATTAAACTTAATAAAAGCACCATACCCACCATTTGAGCGTATTCCATAAACTTATCGGAAGGTTTACGTTTTGTGATCATTTCATAGAGCGTAAAGAGTGCATGTCCCCCATCGAGTGCCGGAATAGGTAAAATATTCATAAAGGCTAGTATGATAGAAAATATACCTGTTAAAGTCCAAAAACGTTCCCAATCCCAAGTACCCGGAAAAGTATTCCCGATACTAATTACACTACCTAACGAATCGCTAGCGGCTACCTTACCCGTAAAAATTTGTTTGATACCCGTAACATAACGATCAAGCGTTTCCCATGTTTTTGTAAACCCTACCGGAATAGATTCAAAAAAGCCATAGGTTTTTGTGTTGGTACCAAATAATACGAGTGGACTTCTACCGAAAAATCCAAGCTTTGCTTTTTCGTTTACTTTAACGCGCACATCCACGGTATCAGTACCACGAAGCACAGTTAAACTCACAATAGAATCTTCATATCCTTTTTTTAATTGATCAAACTCGTGATAAAATAAAAACGGTTTATTATTGAAAGCGATGATTTGGTCATTTTTTAAAAGCGCGTCTTTGGTAAATACAGCAGTACTTGACACTGAATCTACAATGGCTGGATAACGTGGCATCACAAGTGATGTTTCGTTGGCCACTTTGGCAAGCTTTTTGGTAAATCCTTCCGGTACTTGCAAATCAAATGCACTATCGTTTCTGGTTACTTGTAAAACTTTGGCATCACTTAAAACCATTTCAGCTTCTAAGGTTCCAAACGCTTCGAGCGGTTTGCCATCAATACCTACCACATTATCACCATCTCTAATGCCAATTGATTTTGCCAACGAATCGGCAACAATCCCATTTTTTAAATTTTTAACGGGTAAATATTCTTCACCCCATACCCAAGTAATCCCAATAAAAATAACAATAGCAAGTAGCACATTTACAAGTACGCCACCAATCATTATTATCAACCGCTGCCAAGCTGGTTTAGATCTAAACTCGTGTGGCTCTGCGGGCTTATTCATTTGCTCTTTATCCATGCTCTCATCAATCATACCGGCAATTTTTACATAGCCGCCAAATGGAACCCATCCAATACCATATTCGGTTTCTCCTTTTTTCTTTTTCCAAATACTAAACCAAGGATCAAAAAATAAATAAAACTTATCTACCCTACAGTTAAATAATTTGGCAGGAATAAAATGTCCAAGCTCATGCAGGGTAACTAAAATTGAAAAAGATAAAATAAACTGTCCGGCTTTAACACCAACACTTAACCAATCTATCATTAATAATGTCATAAATATATATTGAAAAACTTTTTACAAATGAATAAGTGACGCTGCAAAACTTCTTGCTTCGCCATCACTTTCAAAATACTCTTCGAGGGTTGGATTTTGAATGAACGGCATTTTTTGAATGGTTTGTTCCACCACTTCTGTCATATCCAAAAATCCAATTCTGTTTCTTAAAAACGCGTACACGGCAATTTCATTGGCCGCATTTAAAATACAAGGCAGGTTACCGCCTTTGTGTAAGGCATCTATTGCAAGCGCTAAATTTCTAAAAGTTTTGGTATCCGGCTCGTCAAAGGTTAACGTGTTTGGCTTTCTAAAATCGTAGCGTGGAAAATTATTTTCGATACGCTGCGGAAAAGCAAGTGCATACTGAATAGGAAGCTTCATATCCGGAAGTCCCATTTGCGCTTTGATACTTCCATCATCAAATTGCACCATGCTATGAATAATACTTTGCGGATGAATCACCACTTCAATTTGTGAAGGCTGCAAATTAAACAACCACTTGGCTTCAATCATTTCAAGCCCTTTATTCATAAGGGTTGCAGAGTCTACGCTAATTTTTGCACCCATGCTCCAGTTAGGATGTTGTAATGCATGATCGCGTTTTACGTTCACCAAGAAATTAGGTTTTTTTCCTAAAAATGGTCCGCCACTCGCCGTTAAAATAATGCGTTCAATTTTATTTCGTCCCTCTCCTACTAAACATTGAAAGATAGCAGAGTGCTCCGAGTCTACGGGTATAATGGGCACTCTTTTTTCCATCGCCATTTGCATCACAATATCACCTGCTACCACAAGTGTTTCTTTGTTGGCAAGTGCAATAGGCTTACCACATGAAATGGCTTTTAAGGTTGGTTTTAATCCTGCATAACCTACAATAGCAGCAAGCATCATATCGTAACAATCTAGCGCCGCTACTTCAACAAGTGCCTGCTCTCCTGCAAAAACTTTAATGTCTGTTTTTGCAAGTGCTTCTTTTACCGTTAGGTATTTTTTCTCGTCCCCAATAACCACCACATTAGGGTTAAACGCTAATGCTTGTTCAATTAGTAGGGTATCGTTATTTTGAGCCGTTAATACTTCGGCACTAAATAAAGTTGGGTTGGCGGCAATCACTTCAAGTGCTTGCGTTCCTATGGAACCTGTAGAGCCGAATATGGCGATCCTTTTTTGACTACTCATTTTTTATATGGGTATTTCCAACCCTCTTTTTTTACTGCCACAAGATAAGATAAAATTAAACTACAATTCGGGGGCAAGGTAGTTTGAAAGTGCATCTGCTAAAACCCGGTCATTACTAAGCCTTGGTACTTTATTTTGACCACCCAATTTGCCTATTGAGCGCATGTACTGCACAAATGCATCTTTTTGAAGGAGTCTTATTTTTAAAGGCGCTAAAATGGCCCCTTTTATAAGGTCGTCATAATATACATTTTGTTGACGCATGGCACTGTCTAACTGTGCAGCAAAATCAGCCATATTAGAAGGCGCTTTTTCAAATGCAATAAACCATTCGTGGTAACTTTTTCCATGAGCATCTACCCCAGCCACAAATGGCGCCACGGTAAATTCGGTAACACTTGTATTTGTTTGAGCCGTTACTTGTAACAGAGCCGATTCAACTTCTTCGCCAATAACGTGTTCGCCAAATGCAGAAATAAAATGTTTGATACGGCCAGATACGATAATTTTATAGGGATCTAGACTTACAAATTTTACGGTATCGCCAATATTATATCCCCAAAGTCCAGCATTGCTATTGATGATGAGTGCATAATTTTTACCCAGCTCAACCTCTTGCAAACAAAGCCTTGTAGGGTTTTCAGCAAAAATTTCATCGGCTGGAATAAATTCAAAAAAGATGCCGCTATTGGTATTTAACAATAACCCAGCTTCTATTTGCGAATTTTGAAAAGCAAAAAATCCTTCACTTGCAGGAAAGAGTTCGACGGTATCAATTTTTCTGCCAATGCTTTCAAATAGTTTGGCTTTGTAGGGTTCAAAATTAACACCCCCTTGCACCATCACATTAAAATTAGGAAACAGCTCGCCTACTTTTTTATGGGTGGTGGCTTCTAGTTTATCAAAATACATTTGCATCCATGGTGGTATGCCACTAATAAGTGTCATGTCCTGATCCACGGTTTCTGCTACAATAGCGCCTAATTTTTGCTCCCAATCTTCTATGCAATTGGTTTCGTAACTAGGTAGTTGATTGGAACGCAAATACGCCGGCACGTGATGGTTAACAATGCCACTTAACCTTCCGGTTGCAATACCTCCTACTCTTTCTAATACCGGTGAGCCACTTAAAAATATCAATTTGCCAGAGGCAAAACCCGTATTTCCAGTTTCGGCCATATAACATAAGAGCGCGTTACGGGCTGTATTAATATGATTATCAATAGAGTCTTTGGTGATGGGAATATATTTTACACCACTAGTGGTACCGCTTGTTTTAGCAAAATAAATAGGAAGGCCTTTCCATAATATATTGTGCTTGCCTTCTTTAATCATATTAATATAAGGCACAAACTGCTCGTAGTCTCTAATAGGTACCGCTTTTTTAAAGCCTTCGTAATCCTGCACGGCGTCTAATCCATGGTCTTTACCAAACTGGGTGTTTTTGACACCTTTTAATAAAGACTTGAAGATGGAGGCTTGGTCTGCTACTGCCTGCTGCGCATCTTTTTTAACCTTATTGGCAATATAATGGGCAAAGGGCTTGGCGAGTAATGATTTTAGATTCATTGATTGACCTTCAGGTGTTAGACCAGGCAAAAATAGAGAATTGTAGGCTTCGGATTTATTTGTAATTGTTAAGATATTAATACATTGAAAATCAATGATTTAGCATTTTTTCGCAAGAAGAAGCAGAATTTTATATGATTTTCGCTTCAAAACCCTACCTTTGCCGTCCTAATTTTGGATAGCTATGTTAGCAGTTGTAAAAATCGCAGGTCAACAATTTAAAGTGCAAGCAGGACAGAGCTTGTACGTACCTCACCTGCAAGGTAAAACCGGAGACAAAGTTGAGTTCTCTGACGTATTAATGGTTGATAACGACGGTAAAATTGCCTTAGGCAGTGCCGTTAAAGCAGTCGTTAAAGCAGAAATTCTCAGCGACCTAGTACAAGGTGAAAAAGTGATCGCCTTTAAAATGAAAAGAAGAAAGGGCTTCCGTAAGAAGCACGGTCACAGAACGCATTATACGCGTATTAAAATAGAAAGCATCGCTTAATTTAAAATAGTATTATACCATGGCACACAAAAAAGGTGAAGGTAGTGTAAAGAACGGCCGCGACTCACAGAGTAAGCGTTTGGGCGTTAAGATTTATGGTGGCCAACCAGCCATCGCAGGCAATATCATTATTCGTCAGAGAGGTACGCAATACCACCCTGGTAAAAATGTTGGTGTTGGTTTAGACTTTACTTTATTCGCGTTAAAAGACGGCATAGTAGAGTATAAAAAAGGCAGAAATGACAGAACAACTGTCTCTGTTGCTACCCCAACTCAAACAGCTTAAAAAAATATTTTTTTGTAGTTTGAAATAATTTTTTACTTTTAATGTATTATTTACTAACCATTAAATCAAAAAAACATGGCAACTGCAAAAAAAGCTGCTAAGAAAGCTGCTCCTAAGAAAGCTGCTGCTCCTAAAAAAGCTGTAAAAAAAGCTGCTCCTAAGAAAGCTGCAAAGAAAGCTGCTCCTAAAAAAGCTGCTAAAAAAGCTGCTCCTAAGAAAGCTGCTGCTCCTAAGAAAGCTGCTAAAAAAGCTGCTCCTAAGAAAGCTGCTAAAAAAGCTGCTCCTAAGAAGGCTGCTAAAAAGAAGTAATCTTAGTTTAGCTTTAGCTAAAATAGATTTAGAAGTCCCGCAATCTTGCGGGACTTTTTTTTGTGCTATATTGAGACCCAATTTCATAACCATGACCAACGAAGCGATCGCAGATAATTTCTCCCTCCTCTCCAAATTAATGGACATACATGGCGACGACGCCTTTAAGGCCAAATCCTATGCCAGCGCGGCTTTCACGATAGACAAACTAGAAACAGAATTGTCTACCCTAGATCCGCAAACCATTTTCTCGCAGCGTGGTATTGGCGCAACAACGGGTAAAAAAATTATAGAGCAATTAGAAACCGGACAGCTCGAAATTTTAGATGACTATATTCAAAAAACGCCAGCAGGTATTTTAGAGATGTTGCGCATAAAAGGTATTGGTCCAAAAAAAATTGCTACCATTTGGAAAGAATTAGAAATTGAAACACTGGGTGAACTTTTGTATGCTTGCGAAGAAAACCGACTTACTTTATATAAAGGCTTTGGCGAAAAAACGCAGGACAATATTAAAGCGTCTATTGAGTTTTATTTAAACGCGCAGGGTAATTTTTTATATGCACAAATGGAACCCGTAGTAGAACTGTTGCAAGAGAAATGGACCGAACATTTTTCTGATGCTAGCTTTTTTGTAACGGGTGCTTATAGACAGCAACAAGAGGTGATTACCATTTTGGAGTGGGTAACGGACCAGGAATTAGCCCCCCTAGAAAGTTTTTTTGAAGAAAATAATTTCGAAATCCAGTCCAGTACCCCAAATTATTTAGAAGTTACCTCACAAGAAAATAGTACCCTCGGATTTCATATGGTAGACACCCAAAATTTGGTCGCTACCCTATTTAAAACCAGTTGCGCACCAAGTTTTTTAGAAAAAATTAGCGAATTGTTGCCCGGAGGGCTGCAACAAAGCTATCATTCAGAAGAAGATATCTTTACTGCAGCCAATATCCCTTATATCGAGCCCTATTTAAGAGAGGATGCTAGTATTATTGAAACAGCCACTAGCAAGGGCCTTCCTACCGTTATTGTGCCATCCGATATCAAAGGTATTATTCATAGCCATAGTAAATGGAGCGATGGATCTAATACGCTTGCAGATATGGCAAAAGCTGCTAAAGCAAAAGGACTTGAATATTTAGTGATTAGCGATCACTCTAAATCGGCATTTTATGCAAGCGGTTTACAAGAAGACCGTATAGTAGCGCAGCACAAAGAAATAGATCAGCTAAACGCAGCGTTAGCCCCTTTTAAAATATTTAAAAGTATTGAGAGTGATATTTTAAATGACGGAAGCCTCGATTATGCCCCCGCTATCTTACAAAGCTTTGATTTAATTATAGCCTCCGTGCATTCAAATTTAAAAATGCAGGAAGAAAAAGCAATGCAACGGCTTATTACGGCTATCGAAAACCCGTACACCAATATTTTAGGTCATTTAACCGGCAGATTATTATTGAGCCGCAAGGGCTACCCAGTAGACCATCAAAAAATTATTGATGCCTGCGCTGCAAATAATGTTGTTATAGAATTAAATGCTCATCCTCGCCGCTTAGATATTGATTGGCGTATGATTGGAAAAGCACTTGACAAAGGCCTACTTATTTCCATTAATCCGGACGCACATGCCATAGAAGGCTTTGAAGATTGCAAGTATGGGGTTTTAGTGGCCCAAAAAGCGGGTGTGACCAAAGAAAACAACCTGAGTAGCTACACGCTGGATGCCTTTGAAAAATGGGTTGCTACGCAGCAAGCGAAAAGAAAATAGAAATTGGGAGGATGCGTTGATGATTAGATTTGGATTTATTTCGTTTTGGCTTCGTTCCAAAGTACATCCATTTCTGAAAGCGTCATATCCCCTAAACTTTTACCCTGGGCGGCAGCCTGCGCTTCCATGTACATGAAGCGGGTTCTAAATTTTAGGTTTGTTTTTTCGAGAGCCGACTCTGGGTCTACACCCACAAAACGTGCATAGTTGACAAGACTAAATAGTACATCACCAAATTCGTCTTCTATTTTTGAAACATCGGTACTGGCAACCGCTTCTTTTAACTCACTTATCTCCTCGTCTACTTTATTCCAAACTTCTGAAGCTTCTTTCCATTCAAAGCCTACCTGCTTTGCTTTTACTTGCATGCGCGTTGCTTTTACAAGTGCAGGTAAGGAAACGGGCACACCACTTAGTACAGATGCTTTCCCTTCTTTTAATTTTAATTTTTCCCAGTTACGTTTAACGTCTTCTTCGTTTTCTACTTTTACATCGCCATAAATATGCGGATGCCTATCAATTAATTTTTTAGCAATCCCATCAATCACTTCTTGTAACTGAAATTTATTTTCTTCTTTACCAATGCGCGCATAAAATAAAATATGCAGGAGTACATCGCCAAGTTCTTCTCTAATACCGTTCCAATCTTTGCTCGTAATTGCGTCGGCTAGCTCATAGGTTTCCTCGATGGTCATAGAGCGGAGCGTATCAATGGTTTGCTTTTTATCCCAAGGGCACTGCTCCCTTAATTCATCCATGATGGTAACCAGTTGTAAAAAGCTAGAAGCGAGCGGATTCATAAAATAAATTTAGTCGTTGTATTTGCGTTTATTTTCTGGCTTGTAACTAAGTTGTTCTTGAAATGACTCAGCATTAGGATTGGTGGTAACTGCATACGCAACTTGAAGTAGTAGCACATACACGATTACAGAAAATAAGAGTTCACCCCATCCAATCCAATAACCCCAAAAGGTATATACAGCAGCCGTTTCAGGTGTTGCTGTTTCGTAAATCACAGTTACTTTTTGCCCCAGTTGAATAGGTCTTAAAAAGTAACGTGCATCGGTGTGGTGCCACTTCCCTCCTGCTTGATATACTGCAGCAGGAATGGTTTGCTGAACCGCCGAATCGTATACGTTTTGGATAGTTGCGGGCGCTTTTTCTCCATCAAAATAATCTGGCTGGCGTGTAAATAAAATATAACACCCAAAACAAATTAAGTAGAGTATGAAAACCGACCTTAACAACCGCTTTAATTAGTAAGACTTCTGAAGTCTACAGGGACAAGTTTACTTACACCTGGCTCTTGCATTGTTACACCATAAATAACATCTACCGCACCCATTGTTTGCTTATTGTGTGTTACAATAATAAACTGTGAGTTGTCGCTAAATTTCTTAATCATCTGTGTAAACTTACCTACGTTGGCATCATCTAATGGCGCATCCACCTCATCCAAAATACAGAATGGTGCTGGCTTAATTAAATAGATAGCAAATAGTAATGCAGTAGCCGTCAATGTTTTTTCTCCTCCACTAAGCTGTGTAATAGACGAAGGACGTTTACCCTTAGGTTTCGCCACAATATCAATACCTGTATCAGCTAAGTTGGTAGGATCCACAAGTACCATGTCGGCAGTATCTTCTTCGGTAAATAAAGCTTTAAATACTTTTTGGAAGTTTTCTCTTACTTTATTGAAGGTTTCAAGGAATTGTTGGTTAGCAGTTGCTTCCACTTCCTGAATGGTTTGAAGTAAAGATTCTTTAGCCGAAACAAGGTCATTTTTTTGCTCTAAAATAAACTCATAACGCTTGCGCATTTCTGTAAAGGCCTCAATAGCAGTAGGGTTTACTTCTCCCATATTATCGAGACGCTTACGCATACGCTCAGAAGTACTTTGGAGTTCTTCGAGTGGCGTTTCGGAAGTGCGCGGCTGATCTAAAATATCATCAAGTTCAACTTTAAATTCTACACTTAAGCGTTCTTTCATGCCCGCCAATTGTAGTTTTAAGTTGTTAAGTTTGTCTTTGATTTCTGTTACTAAATGATCAATCATTTCCTTACTCTTCGACTTTAAACGAAGTTCACTTTCTTTTTCTTGAAGTGCGTTTCTTAAGTTATAGTAAGCCTGGTCTGCTTCATTTAATTTTTGCTCCTCTACTTCTTTTTGTTGCATGAGCTCCACTAATAAAGATTCAGAAGCAGCAAGTGCAGCAGCTCCTTCTTCGATATCGGTAGACGCTTCAGATAATTGTGAAGTATTAGAATCAATTTGCGCAATAAGTTCACTCAACTGGTTTTCTTTGAATAGTAATTCTTGCTTGAGTGTCGTGATTTTACTTTGCTGACGCGTAAACGTAATGTTTGTTTCGTTGTATGCAGCAGAAGCTTCGTTGTATGCTTGTTCAGCTAATTGATAATCCTGCTCTACAAGGCTTACTTGCGCTGCAGTAGCTTGTAAACGGTCATTAAGTTCATGCAGGGCTGCACGGGTTTCTGAAATGGCATCATGCTCATCTCCTAAACGTGCTTCAATATCTGCAAGGCGGTCGGTAGCTGTTAGGCTAGCTGCTTGTAAGTTTTCGATTCTGTTTTTAACAGCAAAAACTTCGTTGGTTAGCTGGTTAATTTCAGACTCCGTTTGCTTGATGCTACCTTCTTTTAATTGATCATTAAAAGCAATGACTTCATTGTGCTTGAACTGAATATCTGATTTTAATAAATTAACTACAGACTCCTGATCGGTAATATCTTCTGCTAATTTTTCTAAGTTTTTAGCACGGCCAATTTTTTTACCTTCAAATAAACCAACACTACCACCGGTTAATGTGTATTTACCTTTTACAAATTTACCCGTTTTTTCAAGTACGATGGCCCCATTGCTATTATTGATCGCTTCTTCGTTTTCGGCAATGTAAACATTGGATAAAAGGTACTGTGCTAATTTTTTATATTGCTCGTCCACTTCTACTACATCTAGTGCAGCAAATGTGCCAGCCGGCTGTGAACTATCTGATCTAAAATCGGCAAACTTGTCCAACATAAAAAAGTTGGCTTTACCTTTTTGGTTGGCGTCTAGTAAATGAACCGCTTGTAAACCTTCTTGTAAATTATTTACAACATAATAGTTTAGATAAGGCTCCAATACGTTTTCAACGGCTGCTCTAAATTCTTCCTTTACATATATGATGTCAGAAAGTATCGGTGCCGAATGGTTCCAATCTGGATTGTTGTGTAAAAACTTAATGCTCTCCGGATAACCTTCCATAGAGTCCATTAAGCTTTTTAATAAGTTGTATTCGTTACGCTTAGCGTCTAATTTTCTATTTTCTTCTGCTAGTTCAGAACGAAGTACAACAAGCGCCTGCTGAGTTTAAAAAATACTAGACTTCGTTTTTTCTTGGTGCGCTTGTAAATCAGCTAACACGTTACGCTTGTCTACTAAGGTTTCTTCTTTTTCAACCAAGGCTTCTTGTAATTGCACTAACTGCTGCGCACGTTGAGACTGCTCATCGGTTAACTGCGTTTGTGCACGTTGTAAGTTTTGAATTGAAGTATCCGCTACTGCTACCTTTTTTTCGGCATCAAACTGATTACGTTGAATTTGCTGGAATTCACTTCTTAAAGCATCTACACCTGATCTGCGCTCATCAAAATTGCGGCGCTTGTTTTCGATATCAAGTTTTGCATTTTCAACAGCGTCTTGTAACTCTGCTAATTTTGCTTCTTCTTCACCAACCTGGATTTGTGTGTATTCGATTGAATCCCCAATGGTTTTTACTTGGCCTGTTGCCTTGTCTAAAAACTCTTTTAAATTGGTTTCTTTTTCTTTGAGGTAATGTAGTTTTTGAGTAGCTAGGTTTTTATCATTTTCTTTACCACGCAAATTTTGTAGTAAGTCGTTAAAAGACTGCTGCATGCTTTGTAGGGCACGCTCTTTTTCAATAAAGCCTACTTTCTCCTGCTCGAGTGCCGCTTCTTCAACAGCAATTTCTGCCTCTAATTGAACGCGCTTGTTAACCTCAAGGTCTTGTTGTTCGTTCAATTCTTTATAGGTAATGTTAAAGCCTTCGAGCGCTGCTTTAGCAAGCTCGATGGAAACTTCTCTAAACTCACCTTTGATTTCAAAGTATTTTTCCGCTTTTTTAGCCTGATTTTCGAGGGTCTTTAATTGGTTGTTGATTTCAAACAACAAATCTTCGATACGCGCTAAATCCTGCTCGGTAGCGTCTAATTTATTTTTAGCTTCTTTTTTTCTGGTTTTGTAGATGGTGATACCAGCCGCTTGCTCAAGCATTCTTCGACGACTGTTTTCTTTATCCTTAATGATGTCATCTACCATGCCAAGTTCGATGATGGCATAACTATCGGTACTCACACCCGTATCCAAAAACAAATTGTGGATGTCTTTTAACCTACAGCTTACATCGTTAAGGCGGTACTCACTCTCTCCATTTTTATAAAACCTGCGGGTAACGGTTACGGTGCTAAACTCGGTAGGGAGTAAATTTTTTGTGTTTTCAAAAGTCAAACTCACTTCGGCAAGTCCACTCGCACTTCTTGTTTTGCTACCGTTAAAAACGAGCGCATCTAAATTTTCACTTCTTAGCGCCGATATCTTTTGCTCACCAATAACCCATCTAATGCTATCGATAATATTACTTTTACCACAACCATTGGGCCCAATAATCCCAGTGATCCCTTCGTCAAATGTTACCACTGTTTTATCAGCAAAACTTTTGAACCCTTTGATTTCTAACGATTTTAATCTCACTTTTCTATTCTTTTAATACCCGCGAACTTACATTAAAACGGGTAGAAATTTTAGTAAAAATTGTGGCATTGTTAATAAGACGTGGAGAAGTTAAATTTAGATATATTTAATTAACAATAAGATAGTTGTAATCAATTATTAATCAGTTAATTACAAGCTTTTGATAGAATAAAAAATGAGGTTGGTTTCGTGGAAAAATAAGTTGGAATTAAGCCCGTAATAACACCCATTTGTCAATACAAATGACCCCGTTTTATCCCATTTGGCGAACAATCGTAGACAGTGCTTGTTGTTGACTATATACCCCCATGCAAAGAAGCCTTAACGTTATATCAGGACAAATCCCAAACCCAAACAGCCTTGGAGACGCACAACAAACCTTCTGGCTTTTGGAGGCATTATTTGCAGCGGGTATTGATGTGCACCTGTATACTTTTAGCGAACAGGGCTCGAATATAGACGCAGGTATTATGGGCGCCACCGATGCTCAACTCTCAAAAATTTGCAGCTCAGTAACTACCTATCCCATCAACCAAGGACATCGAAACTTTTCATTTTCGGCACCTTACGCGACAGCCAAATACCAAAACGACCAACTGGAAAATGATCTGGCAAACAACAACTACCCCATCTTAATTGAAGGCATGGGACCCTGCGGGCTTGCCTTATCAAAAGCACTAGCCTCCAGAAAAATTTGGGTGAGACTTCTCACCTACGCGCCAGCTTATTTTAGGTATCTCCAAGAGCGGAGCATAGCGCCACTCAAAAAACTATTTTATCAAAGAGAGGCAGTACTTTCTAAAAGAATACTCAAAAAAATAAATCAACGGGTTTCTTGGATTGTAACATCAAGTGCAGACAAACACACCTTAGATGATTTATTTTTAGGTGGCAATATTCATATTCTAGCACCCTTTACATCAAGCAGTAATAGCATTACATCTAAAACCGGACTTGGCAATTATTGCCTTTTTCAGGGTAATCTTTCAGACGCTGCAACCCATAAAACAGCCCGCTGGCTTTTAACGCATGTCTTTCATAATTTAAAAGTCCCTTTTGTAATTACCGGAAATGACCCCGCGCCGTCCTTAACTGCGCTGGCTCACCTGCAGCCGCATACCTGTATTGTTGCCAATCCTTCCAGTTCCGAACGTCAGGACATGATTGAAAAAGCGCAAATTATTATACAGCCATCCTTTATAAAATTAGGCGCTGATGAAGCCCTTTTGGATGGTATAAAAAAGGGAAGACACTGCTTAACAAACAGCAAAACCACAAGCAACAGCTTGGGTGCCTGTTATCATCAAGGGGCGTCAGCAAATGCGTTTCAAGAAATCATTATTCAACTCTACCATCATCCTTTTTCGGAGGAAGAAATTGAAACCAGAAAAAAACTAATTGCCACCGAAAAAACGAACGAGATTTTGGCAAAAGAATGCACCACAATTATTTGGGGTTAATCATACTGTTTAACGGTTCACTTACAGCGCTCCGCTATCAAGCACTTTACCACCTTCAGTTTTTAAAATACGAGAAGGATATCTATTAATCACAATAAAATCGTGGGTAGCCATAATAACAGCGGTTCCATAATCTTTTGCGATATGAATAAGTAGTTGCATGATCTCATCACTGGTTTCAGGATCTAGATTACCCGTAGGCTCATCCGCTAAAATCAATTTAGGCGAATTAAGAAGCGCTCTTGCAATGTCTACACGCTGCTGCTCGCCACCACTCATCTCAAAAGGCATTTTAAATCCTTTGCTTTTAAGGCCTACTTTATCTAATACGTCATTGATTTTTTCTTCTATCAAACGCTCATCCTGCCAGCCTGTTGCTTGGAGTACAAAACGCAGATTTTCATGTACGTTACGATCCGTTAAG
>JAOASV010000105.1 GCA_030158535.1 Sediminibacterium sp. | reverse complement strand
TTTGCTAAAAAAATCAAACAGTACATCAAAAAAAACAAACACGTTAAAGATGTACCCGTTTACGATCCAACAATTCCACCGGTACTATCACTGGTACAAATAGAAAAAACATTGCCACATAGACATCCGTTTTTACTCGTTGACAAAATCATTGAGTTAACAGATACCTATATTGTTGGTGTAAAAAATGTTTCATTCAACGAATGGTTTTTTCCAGGACATTTTCCCGGCAATCCAGTTATGCCAGGCGTTTTACAAATTGAAGCACTTGCACAAACAGGTGGTATCTTATGTATCAATTCGATGCCAGAAGGACAATACGACACTTACTTTTTAAAAATAGACAATTGTAAATTCAAACAAATGGTAAGACCTGGTGATACCATGGTTTTAAAACTTGAATTTATAAATCCGATCAGAAGAGGCATCTGCGAAATGCGCGGAACTGTTTATGTAGGCGGCAAAGTTGCCACAGAAGCAGACCTAGTAGCACAAGTAGTAAAAAGAGCCGAAGTAATTTAAAACAAGCAAATGACACATCCATATACGTATATTGACCCCAATGCAAAAGTAGCGCCTAACGCAAAAATTGATCCATTTACCGTTATCCATGGTGATGTTCAAATTGGCGAAGGCACATGGATTGGAAGTAATGTAACCATCATGGATGGCACGCGTATTGGAAAAAATTGCAGAATATTTCCGGGTGCCGTTTTAGGTGCGGTTCCACAAGATTTAAAATTTGATGGAGAAAAAACAACTGTCGAAATTGGAGACAATACCACTATTCGTGAATTTGTAACCATCAATAGAGGGACCACCGATCGTTGGAAAACCAAAGTAGGTAACAACTGTCTAATTATGGCATACTCTCACGTTGCGCACGACTGTATCATTGGCGACAATTGCATTTTAAGTAATAGCGTTCAATTAGCAGGTCACGTTGTATTAGGTGACTGGGTTTGGATTGCAGGCGTGAGTGCCGTTCATCAGTTTGTAACCATTGGTCAACACTCTTATATTGCTGGAGGTAGTCTTGTAAGTAAAGACGTGCCCCCTTATATTAAAGCGGTGCGCAACCCACTTAGTTATGGTGGTGTAAATAGCGTGGGTCTTAAACGCAGGGGTTTTGAACTTGAGCGTATCAATCATATTTTAGATATCTACCGTATTATTTTTAATAAAGGACTTAATACCACACAGGCCCTAGAATTTATAGAAGAAGAATTACCAGCAAGTGATGAGCGCGATGAAATTGTAACATTTATCAGAGAAAGCGGCAGAGGTATTATCAAAAGATTTGTAAAAGGCGCAAGCGACGAAGACTAATACCATGCAAATCCAACTCGAGCAAACTGGAAAAAAATACAATCGGGAATGGATTTTTCGCGGACTATCCCATACGTTTATGGCAGGCAAAAAATATGCCATTACTGGACCCAATGGATCTGGTAAAAGCACACTGCTGCAAACGATTGCGGGCAGTACTGCATTATCGGAAGGCCGTATTTTATACAGTGTAGCAGGTAACGAACTTGCACCAGAAAATGCTTTTACACAGCTTAGTATTTGCGCGCCTTATCTCACACTCATAGAAGAAATGACCGCGCTAGAATTTTTAGCTTTTCATGAGCGCTTTAAATCTTTTATGCCTGGCATCACACCGGATATCATCTTAGAAACGATTGGACTAACAGATGCAGCCAATAAACAAATCAGGTATTATTCGAGCGGCATGAAACAGCGTATAAAATTAGCACAAGCTATTTTTTCTGATGTGCCCGTTTTATTTTTAGACGAGCCTTGTACCAATTTAGACGAAACGGGTTATGCACTTTATCAATCACTCATTCAAAATTATGCATCTAATAAATTAATTATTGTAAGCAGTAATGACAAATTAGAATATAATTTTTGTGAAGAAGTGATTGATATTAAAAAGTATAAATAAGCATGAATCCTAATATCGAAGCCCTTTACCGAATTGCAGGCAGTCAAGAAAGAACCATTGTTGGACTCATGAGTGGCACTTCTGTGGATGGACTAGATATTGCAGTTTGTAAAATTGCAGG
Organism: Sediminibacterium sp.; assembly: GCA_030158535.1. GTDB lineage: Bacteria > Bacteroidota > Bacteroidia > Chitinophagales > Chitinophagaceae > Sediminibacterium. The sequence continues at coordinate 931 of JAOASV010000105.1, read as the reverse complement.
GAGTGGTAACAGCACAAAAATTAACGTCACACACCACACTACTATACCATACGACGCTGCGTTTAAAGCAGACATTGCGCAAATATTTTCAATTAAACCGGTAGATTTAGAAAAGGTAACCCTCTTACATGCACATATAGCTAGGGTACACGCCAACATGGTGTTGTCTGCACTAAATAGTTGGGGCATTGAGGCTTCAAATGTCGATTTAATCGCAAGCCATGGCCAAACCATTTACCATGCGCCTACATCTATGCATAAGCAAAGCATGTATGGTAATGCTACTTTACAAATTGGCGATGGCGATATAATCAGCACTGCAACTGGCATTATTACCATTAGTGATTTTAGACAAAAACATATTGCAGCAGGTGGCGAAGGCGCACCGCTTGCTTTATTTGGCGATACTATTTTGTTTGCGAGTGAAACCGAAAATAGAGTTTTACTAAATATGGGTGGAATTGCTAATTTCACCTATTTACCTGCCGGACAAACCACCCATATTATTAGCACAGATGTAGGGCCTGCCAATACGCTTATTGATAGTTATGTAAAAGCAAATTATGCTGGCCTTAGCTACGATGCAAACGGTGAAATAGCAAGCAGTGGTTCAATCAATGAAGCGTTTGTGAACGCAGTATTAGCGCATCCGTTTTTTAGTGCTGCTTTTCCAAAAACCATTGGACCCGAATTATTTAATCTAGACTTTATTGCAGCAGCTTGTATAAGGGCTGGCATTGTTACCATGGCCCATCAAGATATGGTTGCATCACTTAGCTATATTACAGCGCGTGTAATAACAGATGGTATCCATAAAATGGTGGGTGATGCTAGTAAAGAAATAGTCATTTATGCAAGTGGCGGTGGTATTCATAACGCTTATATCATGCAGCAGTTGCAAAACTTGTGTCCTAATGCTTCTTTTAAAAAT
>JAOASV010000104.1:5448-14067 GCA_030158535.1 Sediminibacterium sp. | reverse complement strand
CTGCTGCAGCAGGTACACCTGAACCAGCAATTACTGCATTCGCAATTGAACCTAAGCTTTGAGTTGTTTCATCACCATAAAAGTTTACACCATCATAGTTAGGATCTAAATCTCTCCATCCTGGAATTGTAATACCATTGGGTGTACCAGTTCCTCTAGAATAGTTATTTGATTGATTCGCTAACCAATCTTGCGCAGTCATGTTTTCTGCAGTGATTTTATAAGCGAATTTGTCATTTACTTTTTTAGCCCAACGTACTGCCCAATCATTATATGCAGAAGTTGGACGCTGTGCAGCATCAACGTGGTTGATACCTTGCTTAATTTGGAAGCTTAAACCTTGGTACTTGAATGGATTTTTACTGTTGATTAAAACAGTACCATTCATACCACCAGGACCATATAGTGCAGAAGATGCACCTGGCAATAATTCCATATTGTCAACGTCTAATTCACTTAAACCAATAACGCTACCCACAGAGAAGTTAAGACCTGGAGCTTGGTTATCCATACCATCCACTAATTGGTTTAAACGAGTGTTACCACTGCTGTTAAATCCACGGGTACCCACAGATTTAAAAGTTAAGCTAGCAGCAACAACGTCCACACCTTTTAAGTTGGTAAGGATGTCATAATAGTTAGTAGCTGCAGTATTTCTGATCGCAGCAGTGCTTACACGCTCGATAGATACTGGAGATTCTAAAATTCTTTCAGGCACTCTTGAAGCTGATACAACAACTTCATTTCCAAGTGTGAAAGATGGTTCAAGTGTCACTTCAACACTTGAGCTAGCTGCATTAACGGTTACTTCTTTGTTAGAAAATCCAACAGAAGAAAATACCAATGTAACTGGGTAATTTTTAATAGATGAAAAACGGAAAGTTCCTTTATCATCTGTAAAAGTTCCTACAGAACTTCCCTTTACGGTTACAGATACTGCCGAAACCAGTTCTTTTGATTTAGCATTTTTTACACTACCAGAAACGGTAGTTGAATTTTGGGCGCTTGCACTAATTGTTACAATAGTAGCCATGGCCACAAAGAAACATTTGCTGTTGAGTCTTCTCATTTGGGCAAAATTTGGTTATAATTTGGAAGCAAAATAGCACAAGTTAAGCTTTTGCAAAAATTTAATTTATACCAACTGGCAGTTTGACTGTTGAGAAAAAGCCATTTCAATACCCCGTTTTTGTTGTTTTAGGTGCTATTTTTGGGTATGCAAAGCCTTCAATTCCCCTATCAGACAGCCATTTACCATGGAAAAGTAAGAGACGTGTACACTATTGGTACCGATTGGTTAATTATGATTGCGAGTGATCGTATTTCTGCATTTGATGTAATATTACCAAAAACAATACCATATAAAGGACAGGTGCTCAATCAGATAGCAGAATTTATGCTGCGTCAAACCCAAGACATTTGCCCAAATTGGCTACTCGATGCCCCTGCTCCCAACGTTTCGGTGGGCAAAAAATGTACCCCTTTTAAAATAGAGATGGTGGTACGCGGCAATTTAGTGGGTCACGCCTACAGGACCTACGCATCAGGGTCAAGAACACTTTGTGGGGTTAATTTGCCTGAAGGTTTAAAAGAAAATGATTTTTTCCCCAGCCCTATTATTACCCCTTCAACCAAGGCGTCGGAAGGCCATGACGAGGATATTTCCAAAGAAGACATTATTGCAACCGGCCTTGTGAGTGCCGAGGATTGGGCCGTTTTAGAAAAATATGCGCTTGCTTTATTTAATAGAGGTAAAGAAATAGCAGCCAAGCAAGGGCTCATACTAGCTGATACTAAATATGAGTTTGGCAAAATTGGTGATACTATTTATTTAATGGACGAAGTGCATACCCCCGATTCATCAAGGTATTTTTATGCGGATGGTTTTGAAGACAGACAAGCCTCTGGCGAAAAACAAAAACAACTCAGTAAAGAATTTGTGCGTGAGTGGCTCATCCAAAATAATTTTATGGGCAAAGAAGGACAAACCGTTCCTGAAATGTCAGACGAATGGATTGACACCATTAGCAAGCGCTACATTGAACTTTATGAAAAAGTAACGGGTAAAGCGTTTGTGCCTACTACATTTACTGAAGAAGAAATTATGACCGCAGTACAAGCATCTTTTGCAAAATTTTGCACTGATTAAATTTGCGGCCTACTCCTCTGGTTCATTAAGTCTTGGACGAAGTCTTTTGCTCTTATTAAAAATATGTTGCCCATTTCTTATGCCCTTGCGTAATTCTTTTTGACGCTCAAGTGGTAAATGAATGGTGTCTTGACAACCTTTACTACAACAGCCTTCATAGGTTTTAGCACAATCTTCACATTGAATAAAGAGTAAATGGCATCCGTCATTTAAACAATTGGTGTGCGTGTCGGCGGGTTTTCCGCACTGGTGACAATTTGCAATAATATCTTCCGTAATCCTTTCCCCTAGCCTATTGTCAAATACAAAGTTTTTTCCAATAAATTTTTTTTCGATACCCGCCTGATCTGCTTGATGCGCATAATTAATGATGCCACCTTCTACATGAAATACATTTTTAAATCCTTGGTGTAACATATAAGCACTGGCCTTTTCGCATCTGATGCCACCGGTGCAATACATGATAATATTTTTTTCTTCATTGCCCTTCATCATGTCGGCAGCCATAGGCAGTTGTTCTCTAAAGGTATCAGAAGGGATTTCAATAGCACCTTTAAAATGCCCTACTTCATACTCATAATGATTACGCATATCAATGACTATGGTGTCTGGTTTTTGAAGCAGCTCATTCATTTGCACAGCGTTCACATACTTACCTTTATTTTCCATAGAAAATGTTGGGTCAGTAATTCCATCTGCTACAATTTTTTCTCGCACTTTAATTTTAAGTACCCAAAAACTTTTGCCGTCATCATCAACAGCAATATTTAATCGAAGCCCCTGTAAATGTTCAATTGAGTATAGATGTTCTTTACACTTTTCGAAATTAAAATCAGGAACACTTATTTGCGCATTGATCCCTTCTTTGGCCACATAAATTCTACCAAATACTTGTAAAGGAAATAAAGCTTTGTATAAATCGTCCCTAAATACGACCGGATTTTGTACCGGGAAGTATGCGTAAAAACTAATCGTGATGCGGTGAAAAGTTTCCGCCATCATGAGCGCCTTTAACTCCTCGTTAGAGACGCGGTTGTGTAGAACTGCCATAAGTATACTTTTTTAGACATGCGAAAAAAGGTGTCAGCCTTTTTAACCATGTTCTATGAACAATAGAACCACTTGCAGGGTGGTCAAAATAGTACAGCAAAAATAGACAAATTATTTTAACACAATCGGAACAGTTATTCGAACACCCGTTCTTACGGGCTCCCCTTTTTGAAAGCCATTCACAAGGTCTACACGCAGCACTTTAAATATGTTTTCGATACCTACAATAGATTCGGTATAATCAACCATATTGTTTACGTGTAAATAGCTGACCCCTCCTACTAAAAACCAATTGAGCTTTCGAAAGCCTGGGATTTTATTGGTAATAAGTCCGTTTAAGTGATACTCGGCAAAAACCGTTGTGTAAAAATTAGATTGGTTGCTAAACTGATAATATGGAAGCAACTGGAAGCCCTTTAAATGTTCGATTGAAATGTAAGCTTGGTTACCAAAATAATGTTGCAAATCGGGGGCATATAACTTGTTGGCATTTATAAAACCGCCAGCAGTTGCCCGGTATTGAAAACTACCTCCCAGTCCAAGTGGTAAATTATCAGCAACATTAAGTGACCATTTTGCATAATCGACATCACTACCAAATAAGTTTGGAATGGCTTTTTTATACGTTAGTGTAAAAGTTGGGGCTTTGGAACCAATCCCAATTTTACGATCTGGAAGCTCAATATATTTACCGCCAGGCTGCCAGGTTAATACACCCGTAAATATGGATGCTTGATGCGCCTCAAAATTTGTAGTTGAAGCAGGCGCAGGCGTATTGGGCGTATAACTCCTGTTGATATGATCCACAAAAACAACTGGCTTGTTTAAATTAGATACGGCCAACCTGTCTTGAAATTGAATATTAGCTCTAAAATTTAATCCACCTCCCAGCCCTACCCCATACCCTACATTAAAAAATCTAGCTTCATATAATTTTAAAAAGTTGCGTTCAAATAAAATAGTTTGAATGGTATTTTGCGTCTCTGGTATGGCGATATCATTATTAAACTGAAATAGTTTTCTTCCAAAACCAACGCCTATATTATTGAAATATTTTTTTCCAAAATTATAACGAACAGTAGCCGAAGGTTGTAACCTGGTGTTGTTAAATCCATAACGTATCAAAGGCTCGATAGACAAGCTATTACGCCCTTCATAACGCTTTGTCCAACGTGGCGAAAAAGTAGTGTTATACCCTTCGACGGTATTGTAATTTACGGAGCCAAGAAGCGCGTCAAACTGAATGCGCGTTTTTTTACTTTGCTTATTAATGGCTTGACCCGTTAATAAAAAACCGGTGATGCTAAATTTATTGCGCACCCTGTCTACCGAATCTAGGTATTTAGGGTCTTGCCTGATTTTTTCTAGACTGTCTTTTTTGGCATAATCTTTAACTTCCTCAACTGCCAGCGGCACAGGTCGAATGCTATCCCAGTAGGCAGTACTCTTTTTATTAGAACTATCGAGGTATTTTAAATAGGTGTTCCCAAAAAACTTTTTGCCATAGCTAGGCGCTAAATTAAACTGATCATATACTTGTACAAAGCTTCCAGAAAAAGCAAATCCAAAAAATTTACCACGCGGATATATGACTTGATTTTTGATAACCCAACCTTGTTTTGTTGGCACATACAACTGCTCAATTAAAAGCGTATCGAGAAGTTGCAGCTGCTGTTCTTTTAACAAGTTCAGTTGGACACTATGAATACGCCAATCATTTTCAATGATATTAATGATGCCTGAAAACAGTGGCTCGTACTTTCGTTTAGGAAGCACACGTATCCTACTTATTTCGATACCGTTTTCGTAAAAAGTACCTTCAAATTTATAATTATAAAATGCAAGAGCGCCATCGGCAATAGGTGAAACAAAACCGCGTGGATTGAGCCCATTACCAAGTGCAATATTGTTTTGATAAAAAGAAATGATTTGTGGATTACTGAGTCCAAAGCCACCACTTCGTCCACTCACTTTAGAGGATTTAACCTCAATGCGTTCTTTGTTAGGAACGTCTACATAATAATCTGAAATGGTTTCAGACAAAAATAAAATTCGGTTTTTAACCGTATCAAAATTGCCTGGGGTTAATGATTTTCCAAAAATAGATTTTGGATAATCATTTAAAACAAGCTGACCTTTTATATAGACTTCGGCACTAAATTTTTTTATTTCATTTAAATAATCAGGCCTTTTTTTAATCGCTTTTCTGATAATGGCATAGGCCGGATCTTCTCCTTTTGAATTAACCACTACATCATTTAATAGGTAAACCTGTTTGGTTAACACAAAGGGTAACGAAAGCGTATCCTGACCTGGCGCAATTTTTATTTTCTTTTCTACTGCTTCAAAACCAACATAATTACAAACGATGGTGTAGGAGCCCGCAACTAGCGTCAACGAAAATTTTGCGTCGGCATTGGCTGTTACCCCCCTAGTAGTGCCTTTAATTAAAATAGAAGCATGTGCTAGTTTTTTACCAGACCCATCGGTAATAGAACCCGTTACAACGGTTTGAGCAACCACTTGACTACCACACAGCAAACCCACAAATACAATAAACAGATAACAATAAAGACGCATAAAACAAAAATAGGTAGCTTCTAATGAATAGATGCTACCTATTTGTTAAAAGGTAAAATTAAATGTCTACTTGGTAGATTTACTACGCATATATGCGCCAGTTAAGGCTGCAAAACCGCCTAACAGTCCACCCACAACACCGGTAACAATGATAAGTGCGATATAAGAACCACCAAGTGGCAGAATTTGCGCCACTTTACTCGATAATAAATGTGCATTGGCTAAGTCTTTGCCAGTTGCTAACCCCGCCCATAAAGCACCTACACCTAAAAATCCTGCAAAAAAACTTTTAGCCGGGGAATCCACTATAAAAAAAGCCACAACGCCCGATGTGCCAACAAAAAGCCACCAAGGAAACTGGCTGTATAAACCCACCGCAAAAGCTAAAAAAGCGTGTAATAAAATTGCCACTATAAATTTCATAAAAATTAAATTAAGAGTTTGTAAAAGTTAAACGCCATTTGAATTGACTATTTTGCTTTGCCGCTTCTTTAGATAAAAACAACAAGCGGTAATATTTACCAGCAGCCCAACTATCAATAAAGCTGTCGTAATATTTACTACCAGGATTTCCATTTTGTCCACCCGGATAAACGCCATAGGCTTCAATACCATCTACTAGGTGCACAACCATGCGCCAACTTGGACCATGGTTTCCGGTGGTTGCATTTATAATATGCACGCCACCTCCAATAGGTAAATGTAGTCTACTAAGTGATGGTATTTTTAATAGGTGATTAACGCGGGTGTCTTTGTATGCACCCCAAGCAAGCGTGCCCTCCTTTTCCATTTGTGCCAATTGCGGCGTGGCTTTTTTTATGGCCGCAGTTACCGCATCAACCATTGTCTCTCTTACATTTGGTGTTGTAATATTGTCCTCAAAAAGAATAACAGAATCTTTTAGCATTTGCTCAAGCAGTGTAGACTCATCAGGCCATTGTAAAGGCAGTGCTGCACTTTTAAATTCATCTGCCCAAACGGCTACTTCTAAACTATCCCATATTGCTCTAAATACCGACGCTCCTTTTTCATCAACGTCATTGCGCAAATTCCAATTACGCAAATAACCCACATATTTTTTTTCTTCGGCATTTAAACTAGACTCATTTAAGAATTTAAAAATGGCAGGCCTAGCCATCTCCGCAAAAATATTATCGTTATTGGTTTGAAGCGCCTGCACATCAAGTGGCGTAACACCAAACATGGCATTCAATTTTTTATTGATGATTATACCACGGTATAAAGGAAATGCATTGGCTGCTCCTAAATAATACGGATAGGTACTATCGGTAGACATTTGGTTGGCGCTACTTACAAAACCACGCTCCGGATTTTTCATCATTGGATTTTCGGAAGAAGGAATCATGCCTTGCCATAAATAACTACTATCCTGCCCTGGCATAATAAAATCACCTTGTCTATTCCATCTGGCAACAAAAGCGCCTTGTTGCTTGATAGCGATATCGCCACTTACACTTGCGAATGCAAAGTTTTGACCAGGACAAGTCCAGTGATCAATAGCACTCATATAATCATCAAAATTTTTAGCTCTGTTTAATTCATAAAAAGTTTGAAGTCCGCTGCTACCATCTTGAGCTGTCCATCTAACTGCAAGATATTTTCCATCAGAACCATTGGCATTAAAACTCTTGTCATACATCACTGGGCCTAGTGCCGTAATAGCAACTCTATCAATTGAATCTGGCTGCCCTTTTATTTTAATGCGCTCTTCTTTAATTACAGATTTTTTCCATGCACCATTAAACCAATACTCTTCCATGGTAGTATCCTTAAACTTGATGTCGTAATAGTCTAGCACATCTCTACCCGCATTGGTAACACCCCAAGCTATGCTATCGTTAAAGCCAATAATTACGGCTGGCGATCCAGGAAAACTTGCACCATAAGTACTATGGGTTGGCGTTGTAATTTGCACTTCATACCAAAGCGATGGTAAATTTAAACCAAGGTGCGGATCACTTGCTAAAATAGGTTTACCACTTTTAGTTTTTGTTCCTGCAATAGCCCAGTTATTAGAACCATTGTTTTTATTAGGTGCTTCTGGTGCATTAGGCGCTACCGAACTTGTTTTTGAAAAATATAAAGAGTCTAATGAAGCAGGCGCTAACGCTGCTACAGACGCTTTTTCGTACACCGTTCCTTTTGGAATGATTGGATCTAATGAATCCTGAACATTGGTATATAATTTATTGAAATCTTCGTAGCCGAAATAATTTTTTGAATTGGTCATTTGAAGATCTGTGGTGGTACCACGCCCTGTTAAATCATAGGACATGAACATCAAAAACAAATAGGTTTTAATAGGCGTCCATGCTTCTGGTTTATAATCAAGTAGTTTATACTCAAATGGAATTTGAGAAGGCTGTAATGATTTGATATACGCATTTACACCATTTGCATAAGAAGTAACGGCTGCTTGCAGGGCTGGATTATTGGCCATTTTTTTCATGGTAGCTTCAGCACCTTCTAACATGCCTAATCTTCTAAAAAAACGATCGGTAGCAATACGGTCTGGTCCAACAATTTCACTTAACCTGCCGGCTGCTACATAGGTTTGAAACTCCATTTGCCAGAGTCTAAATTTTGCATGTAAAAATCCTTGTGTATAGTAAGCATCGTTGTCATTGTTTGCATAAATATGTGGCACTAATCTTTCATCCATTAGTACTTCCACTTTATCCTGCAAACCATCCACTACGATATTTGCATCAAAGGATTTATTTTCCGGTTCGGCGTTTTGCCAAAAACCTTGCTGTGGCGATAAAAAATAACCAAGCCTTGGCGTTTTGGTTTTACCCACAGACAAAGGGGTATTAAGC
>JAOASV010000104.1:0-5438 GCA_030158535.1 Sediminibacterium sp. | reverse complement strand
GAACTATACGCATATCAATCGATTGAGCACTGAAATTAAGATTTTTTTTGAGGTAATAAAGGTTTTTATAATTGAATGCCAAGCCGGATATTTGCATATGGAATTGTCTACAGACACTAAAAACATATTAGGGCTTCAACTGCCCACCGATCCTCGCTGGGTAGACCTTGCAGCCATTAGCATTGAAGCGATTTTAACGGACCATGCCTATTGCGAGCAAAAAGCCGCGCTTACCTGCATCTCTTATATTCAGCGCTACTCCGACCGGGTAGAACTTGTAAAAGAACTAGCACCCATTGTTACCGAAGAATGGGGGCATTTTAGACTGGTATTGCAAGAGCTACATAAACGTGGTTTACAATTAGGCAAACAGCGTAAAGATTTATACGTAAACGCACTCATTGCATTTCAAAAAAAAGGGGGTGACGAACCTACCCGCCTATTAGATCAATTACTGATGATGGCACTGGTAGAAGCCAGAAGTTGCGAAAGATTTAAAAGACTTAGTGAAGGACTTGCAGATGATTACCTGAAAAAATTTTACAGACGTTTTATGGAAAGTGAAGCGGGGCACTACACTTTATTTATTGACCTTGCTACTTTATACTTTGGGAAAGAAAAAACACTGGGCCGCTGGAGTGAATGGTTGGCTTACGAAAAAGAAGTGATGGAGTCGATGGAAATTAGAGGAGACCGGATCCACTAGTGACACATCCACAAATGACTTTAAGGAAGCATTTGCGCGTTTAACAATGCTAGGTGTTTAGAAAAATCTAAAAAAGGAAACTGCGCAGATAAGGCTTCCATTTTTTGTTGCGTTTTTTGCAAAAATTGTTGGTGCTGATTTGAATGCACAAAAAAAGGCTTGTGCGTAACGGCTAAATTGATAGCAGCAACTTCTTTGATGATATTTTTTGTTTCAGGTGTGGTGCAGGCTTGTAAAAACTTTTCCCACACATACTCCGTTGCATGGTAATTGGGGTGCACCATATCTTCGCTGTAAAAGCGGTAATCGCGTAAATCGTCAATTACAATTTCGTAGGCTGGGAAATAATAACTGTTGACATCCGCATCTACAAGAGCATGCACAGCCTGAATTAAAGCAGCTTTGCTCCTATTGTTTTCTACCATGCCTTCACGTATATGACGCACTGGACTAATGGTGTAAATGATATGTAAAGAAGGGTTTAGTTGACGCAGCTTTTGAATTAAAGGCTCGTATAAACTAGTAATATCAAGAGGCGTCAATAATTTTTTAGCAAACCAACTAGCCGGTGCTTTATGGTTATTGGCTGCCACAAAATTAGGCGCATAACCATCCGCTTGTTCTGTTAATTGATATACCCACGCAGACCCAAGTGTTATAAATAAATGAGAGGCTTTTTTAATAAACAAATGCGCTGCAGCAGTGGCTTCATTTATTTTAGAGAGCGCCTCTTCTGGTGTTGTTCCAGAAAAACGGCTATGGTGTTTCCAGGAGTGCCAAGCCTCATTAAAATAAAACAAATCAGACTTCGTAAATGTAGGCGCATCAATATATTGATGCAGAGCTTCGGCAACAGATACTGGATTAAATAAAACACCATTTGGATTTTCTAGTACATGAAACAAATGCTTTGCTAATTTTTCACCCATGTTTTCTGTAAAGCAAGAACCAATCATGAGCGTATGATCTCTATGCCCAATTGGACTTTGAAGAGCAGGAATATCAAACGCACAATGAAATTTCATACAGTAAATATTAAGCTTGCAACAAACGCTGTTTCATGGCCTCATACAAAACAATACCGGTAGCAACGCCTACATTAAATGAATCAAAACTACCTGCCATAGGAATGGTGAAAAATGCATCCGCAGCTTTTGCTAGATAAGGCTGTACCCCTTTTCCTTCATCACCCATAATCACACAACACGGATCTGTTAAGGTAAGTTCAAATATTTTTTTATCGGCGCGCATTTCGGAAGTAAATACTTGTATCCCGTTTAAATGCAGTGTATCAACCGCTTTAATTAAACTATTTACGCGGCACACATGAATATGTTCAAGTGCACCTGCGCTACTTTTTACCGCTTCGGCGTTAAGTGCACCTACGCCCTTATCCGGTATGATAAGCGCCTGCGCACCACAGCAGAGTGCACTTCTTGCGATAGCTCCAATATTTCGTACATCGGTAATACCATCTAGCATAACAAATAGAGGCGCCTCTCCTTTTTCAACTACGTGATCAATCACTTGTTGCAAATCCAAATAAGCAACTAAACCGGCAAATGCAATCACCCCCTGATGATTGGCTTTTGTTAAGCCATTTAATTTTTCGGGCGGCACGAGTTGAATGGGCACATTGTATTCACGCGCCAATTGTCTGATTTGCAAAATGGCTTCGCCTGAAATATTTTTTTGAAATAAAATTTTATCGATAGACCGTCCCGACTGTAATGCTTCTACGAGTGGTTGACGTCCAATAATTAATGCCGATTGTTTGATTGCCATGTGAAAATAAATTAGATAAGAAGGCCCTGCACTTGTAATAATTCAATTTTAGTAAGTGCAGCCACACTCATAGCATCGGTAATGATTCCATTCGCTACCATGCCAAAAGCGTCCGATAAAGATACTTTTTTAATTTGTAAAGATTCTGTTTCTTCAGGCTCAGCCTCCTCCTGCTTTAGTTCAGTAGCCAAATAAATAATGGCGAGTTCATCAGAAACAGAATTGGACCAATGAAGTCGTATCAGCTCTTTATACTTTGCTGCTACAAGGCCAGTCTCTTCTTTTAATTCCCGAATGGCCGTTTGTAAAGGATCCGTCCGTTCTGGACAGCCGCCTTCCGGAATTTCCCAACTGTATGCATCAATTGTAAAACGGTACTGGCCCACCAAATAAGTATGCATATCGGGTGTGATGGGCACAACGCCTACTGCAATATTTTTAAAATGAACCTTCCCATAAATACCTGGTTTACCCGCCGGATTAAGCACGTCATATTCAGTGACGTCAATCCAAGCATTTTGGTAAATGGCTTTGCTTTCTTTTATGGTCCAAGGATTTTTTTGCTGCATGCTATTAATAACCGGTCAATTATATTGCTAAATAAAAAGCCCCCACTAAAATTAGCAGGGGCTTTTTGAAATCGTATACTTTTATTTTAAACCAAAGGCCTTTTTAACCTTTGCTACGTAATCTAATTTCTCCCAAGTAAATAATTCAACTTTCATTGTTTTTGATTTACCATCTGGGGTTGTAAATGTTTTAGTTACCACTTCATTTTTGCGACCCATATGACCGTAAGCAGCAGTTTCACTATACATTGGCGTTCTTAGCTTTAAACGTTGTTCGATAAAGTAAGGGCGCATATCAAAAATAGATTCTACCAATTTACCAATTTGACCATCGGTTAATTTTACTTTAGCAGTACCGTAAGTATTTACGTTGATTGAAGTTGGTTTAGCAACACCAATTGCGTAAGAAACTTGTACTAAAACTTCAGAAGCTACACCAGCAGCTACTAAGTTTTTAGCGATATGACGGGTTGCATATGCTGCAGAACGGTCTACCTTACTTGGATCTTTACCAGAGAAAGCACCACCACCGTGTGCACCTTTACCACCGTATGTATCTACAATAATCTTACGACCAGTCAAACCAGTGTCACCATGAGGTCCACCAATAACAAACTTACCTGTAGGGTTAATATGGTACTTGATATCCTTGTTGAATAATTTTGCGTATTTCTTATACTTTGATTTTACTCTTGGAATTAAAATCTCGATAATATCCTTCTTGATTTTTTCCAACATCTTGCCTTCTTTGTCAAAATCATCGTGTTGCGTAGAAACAACAATTGCGTCAATTCTTACTGGCTCGTTTTTGTCGTTGTACTCTAAAGTCACCTGAGATTTTGCATCAGGACGTAAATATTTAATTGCTTTGTTCTCTCTTCTCAAAGCAGCTAATTCAATTAAAATTTTGTGCGCTAAGTCCAAAGCCAATGGCATTAAGTCTTCTGTCTCATTACTTGCATAACCAAACATCATACCTTGGTCTCCAGCACCTTGCTCTTCCTTCTTCTTTCTGTCCACACCTTGGTTAATGTCTGCAGATTGCTCGTGAATAGCAGATAAGATACCACAGCTATTCGCTTCAAACATATATTCACTCTTAGTGTAACCAATCTTACGGATTACACCACGTGCAATTTCTTGTACATCTAAATAAGCTTTAGATTTTACTTCACCAGCCAATACAACTTGACCAGTGGTTACCAAGGTTTCACAAGCTACTTTTGACTGTGGGTCAAAAGCTAAAAAGTTATCAATTAATGCGTCAGAAATCTGATCCGCTACTTTGTCTGGATGTCCTTCAGAAACACTCTCAGAAGTAAATAAATAAGGCATGAATGATAGTTTATAGCTTATAATAAAACACAAATATAAGTAGTAATTGAATACTTATATTCTAGAAAATATAATACGTAATCGCATTCTAAAACGGGTATGTGTACCGCCACCAAGTCTTACGCGACCAGTAGCAACATCATTACCATCTTGAGGACTCAAATAATATACCTGAACTGCAGAAACCTGCGGGTAAGGGTCTTTGTATAAAATAGAGTCGTTAACAGGCGCCGATAAACGAAGGGTGTACACGCTATCTTTGCGGGTTACAATACCTTGCACATACCTACTAATATCAAATGAATAGGCTGCTATTTTAGAATAGCCTGGCACCGATTTAGATAAAACAGATCCACCAAAATTGGACTTATTAGGACCTTGGTTAGGCGAAAAAATATAGTCGTTAGGGATATTGTATTTTCTGTTTTCGACGGTATCAATAGCACTCAATAGCAAATACCTTGGCGGAGCCATGTATGCATCAGTAGTTAACAAATTGGCATCGTCAGGAACCTGCTCTGCAATAAGCTCAGCCTTATGAATAATTCGGTTACTGAGTCCTTTAAGACCAGGAATTCTTACACGCACATAAGCACCTGGACCTGATTGCACATATACTATAGAATCTGATTTATTGGTGGTAGCTGTATATTTTGTAATCTCCGCACCTACCCTGTTACGCGTAATTAAATTGGCATTACCTCCAGAAAAAGAGTTGAATCTAAAATAAGCAACCGATGTATCTCTTATTGTTGCACCCGCAGATGATGAATTATAATAAAGTGCAAATTTTGTATTGGTATCCGCTAAATTAATATGAATTAGCGCATTTGCAGGCGCTGCCTGATCAACTGTTAAAGCAAACCCTGCAAACAAAGATTTAAATGCAGAGTCGGTACGATAGGCATTTGTAGTATCGTAGGTATTGATAAATCTTCTAGCAACATCAGCTCTTAATTTAATCCTGATTTGATGGCTTGCGCGCTCATACCTATTGTTTACTGAATCCTTTAAACGTGGAATATTAATGGTAACAGGATCGG
>JAOASV010000103.1 GCA_030158535.1 Sediminibacterium sp. | reverse complement strand
GCCTTTTATGAAGCACATTTAAATAGTGAAGATGGCTGGAATATTATTGGCGCCAATTTTCCGGGCGCTCCCTGCATCTTACACGGTTGTAACGAATACCTAGGATGGGCACATACTGTAAATGCCCCTGATAAATTAGACGTGTACCAATTAGAAATGAATCCTAAAAACAAATTGCAATACAAATTTGATGGTGCATGGGAAACATTGGAAACAAAATCGGCACCCCTTAAAGTAAAAATTGCGGGTGTTATGGTACCCCTTAGCAAAAAAGCATATTGGAGTAAATACGGGCCAACGATTATAACACCAAGAGGCGTTTTTTCTATTCGTATGCCAGCGCAAATGGATATAAGAGGACTAGAACAGTGGTATGCTTTTAACAAAGCAAAAAACTTTACCGAATTTAAAAGCGCATTAAATATGTTGGCCATACCTGGTTACAATATTGTGTACGCCGATCGTTACGATACTATATATTATATTAGCAATGGCCGTATCCCGGTAAGAGATAAAAATTACAATTGGAAAACAACGCTTCCAGGCAACACCAGTAAAACACTGTGGACCGATCTTCATCCGCTATCTAATTTGCCGCAGGTGCTACAACCAAAGGCGGGCTATGTATACAATACCAACCACTCTCCTTTCCATAGCACATTTGGTTCAGAAAATCCTTCAATCATTGATCCTACCATGGGTTACGAAACGCTAGAAAACAATAGGAGTATGCGTTTTGACGAACTCATTAAACCACTCAATAAAGTAAGTTACGAAGATTTCAAGCGCATCAAATTTGATAGACAATTTCCATCTTCATTTTATTTTCCTAGCAAAATTGATACTGTATTTTTATTGAACAGCGCCGAGTTCCCTGATATTGCAGATATCATTACGCAACTAAGCAACTGGAATAGAAATTCAGATGCAGAGAGTATTGGCGCAGGTACTTTCTTTTTTGTACAAGCCGCTGCTAATAAAAACAAAGCGCTTTACTTACAAAATAAATCTATCAGTAAATCATTAGCCGCACAACTATTACGAGAAGCCAAACAAACTATGTTAAAAGACTTTGGTAAAACAAATATTGCACTTGGAGAAGTTCAAAAACTAGTTCGTGGCAGTAAAGAAATTCCACTTCCAGGCTTACCGGATGTACTTGCCCCTATGTACTCCATCCCTTACAAAGATGGCAAATGGAAAGGCAACCAGGGAGACGCATACATAGAGCTGGTAAGGTTTACCAAAGATGGTCCGCAAATAGAATCAATCAATGTATACGGCGCCTCTGCCAAAAAAGATTCGCCGCACTACACCGACCAAATGGAAATGTTTACACGTCAGCAAACAAAAAAGATGACCTTAAACAAAGAGGAAGTATACAAAAATGCAAAAAGTATGTACCATCCGCAGTAAATAAAATGCTACTTAATAAATGGGGCGAGATGTGTAGCTATTTGTTTGGTTTCAATAATAAAACCATCATGCCCGTAACTCGAATCTATTTCTATGAGCTGTGCATTGGATAGATGATTCGCCAGAAAACGCTGCTCTTCTAGTGGACACAAAATGTCGCTTTTAATCCCAATAATAAGTGTTGGAATTGTAATACTTTTTAAAACTTTCGCTACATCTACCCCTCTTCCTCTAGATAAGTGATGGCTATCCATCGATTTGGTGAGTAGCCAATAAGAATAAGCGTTAAATCTATTCACGAGTTTATCGCCTTGGTAGTTGATATAAGAAGAGACTTTATAACCATCTATTTTTTCAACATCCAGATCGGTTTGCGCTTCTTTAAATATTGAATAATTACGGTAGGTTAACATACCAATAGCACGTGCCGCTTTTAAGCCAGCAGCCCCCGCATTTGCATCCATGGTATTCCATGTTGAATCAGCTTCAATAGCTAACCGTTGTGCGGTATGAATAGCAACACCCCATGCACTTTCTGTAGACGATGTAGCAATTAAAAATAATTTTTGAATACGCGAAGGTTCATGTAAAGCCCATTCAAGTACTTGATATCCACCCATGCTGCCACCCATTAATAAAGCAATGGAATGAATACCCAGCGCTTCTCTCAAAATGATATGCGCTTTAATCATGTCTCTAATGGTCACTGCAGGAAAACTTGAATAGTAAGGAGCACCCGTATTTGGGTTTTCCGTTAATGGACCAGTAGACCCATAACAAGAGCCAATGATATTTGCACAAACAATAAAATAATCTTGTTCATTAATAAGTGCGTCATTTCCGATTAAACCCTTCCACCAATCAGACGCATTGGCGTTGGCTGTTAATGCATGACAAACCCACACTACATTGGTGCCCGCTGCATTTAGCGTACCATAAGTATGATAGGCAATGGTTAAACTAGGCAATACCTCGCCGCATTCCAAAACGAACGGCTGTTTGTATTCTAGGTGTTGAGTTTGAGACTGCATGAGGTACAAAATAACTACAAGTTAATCACTAGACATAAAATATTTTAGAAAGCTAGCAGTGGTAGGTTGTTTATGAACCTTACCTTTGCTGCAAAGCATCTATACATACTATGTCAAAGCCGCAAACAGACGCCATAAGAATTAGAACCACGCAAACAAATGAAATGGAACATAGCAGTCCACTTTATTTGACGAGTAGCTTTTGTTTTGATGATGCAGAAAGTATGCGCGCTGCTTTTGCAGACGAAACCGATGATAATATTTATAGCAGATTCAGCAATCCCAATGTGCAGGAATTTACAGATAAAATTTGCGCACTAGAAGGTGCCGAAGCAGGTTACGCAACAGCGTCCGGCATGAGCGCTGTTTTTGGATCTTTTATGGCGCTTTTAAAAAAGGGTGATCATTTACTTTCTTGTAATTCTATTTTTGGTAGCACGCACACCGTGATTACAAAATACCTTCCTAATTATGGCATTGACACGTCGTATGTGTCTGCTACTGCTGCAGAAGCTGAATGGGAATCCGCTGTTACGCCTAATACTAAAATGATTTATTTAGAAACCCCTACCAACCCAGGGCTAGACATTTTAGATTTAGAAATGATTGGCAGGGTTGCTAAAAAACACAACCTTATTTTAAACGTTGACAATTGTTTTGCAACGCCTGTAACCCAACGCCCCATAGACTTTGGTGCCGACTTAGTGGTGCACTCTGCAACTAAATGGATAGATGGACAAGGTCGTGTATTAGGTGGCGTGGTCGTTGGCAAAAAAGAACTCATCAAAAATATTTACCTGTTTTGCAGAAGCACTGGACCTGCACTTTCCCCATTTAATGCCTGGCTTTTAAGCAAGAGTATCGAAACATTAGATGTTCGTATGGAAAGACATGCATCTAACGCTTTATTTATTGCAGAGGCCTTAGAAAACCATACAGCCATTACAACACTGCGTTATCCTTTTTTAGCGAGTCATCCACAACATGCCATTGCAAAAAAGCAAATGACAAATGGTGGCGGCATTGTTTGTTTTGAATTAAAGGGTGGATTAGAAGCTGGAAAAGCATTTTTAAACCAATTAAAAATGTTGTCATTAACAGCAAATCTTGGAGATACAAGAAGCATCGCTTCTCACCCTGCAAGCACTACGCATGCAAAACTTTCAGAAGCTGAAAGACTTGCAGTAAACATTACACCCGGACTTATTCGAATCAGTGTAGGGCTTGAACATAGAGATGATATACTAGCTGATATCACACAGGCCCTTGCCGCTATTTAGTCGCATACTGTATGCCCCCTAGTATATGTAACAAAAAGAGGGGGTCTGAAAAAGATTCGTTGGTATGCCCAAGCTCGGTGTAAAACGCTTTACCACCATCAAATTTATGGTACCAGGCCATTGGATGCGAAGCGCCCATTTCACCACCTTCATAAGATTTTTCATCGATGTTAATGAGGATATGTAAACCTGGTTGCATGTCTTTAAAATTGTACCACTCATCAAAACGTTTCCACTGTGCAGGTAAATGTTTGGTAGACTTATGATTGCCATCTACAACATTTAATACCGCTTCCTGCTGCCTCGGATGACTTTTAAAATAACCACCCACTAATTGATTGTACCAAGGCCATCCATACTCTGTATCTGTAGCTGCATGTATTCCCACAAAACCTCCGCCATTATTAATATACTTTTTAAATGCTTCTTGTTCTGCTTCATTAAAAACATCGCCAGTGGTACTCATAAAAACAATGGCACCATACTTCTCCAAATCTGGTCGCAAAAAAGTAGCCGATTCGGATGTTGTATCTACTAACATATTATTGGATTGACCTAATTTTTGAAGCGCCGCAACAGCTACAGGAATAGAACTATGGTAGAAGCCTTTTGTTTCAAAAAATACCAATATTTTAACCTGCTTTGGAGGATTTACAGCCGCAAACACAGCACCGAAAATACCGAGTGCCATGAATAAGAAAACAATGCGGAAAAGGTTTGATTTATTTTTCATAAATAACGTTTGAAAATTACTTAAATTGAACCCTAATGTAAGAAAAACGATTAACAATTTGCTTATGAAAATGAAAACAGGAATCATGCTAGCCGCCATGATGTTTTTACAATATTACATTTGGGGCGCCTGGTATGTAACAATGGGGCCTTATATGGATAGCCTATTTAAAGCAGAAGGTCAAAATGTAGTAGACCTTGCTAAAGGCGCTACCTATGGCGCTGGCGCTATTGCTACCATGTTGTCGCCATTTTTTGTAGGCATGATTGCAGACCGTTTTTTTGCTGCACAAAAAATCATGGGTATCCTGCACATTATAGGTGCTGCACTATTATTGTATGCTACTAAAATGACAGCTACCACTTCTTTTTATTGGGTGATACTTGCCTACTCTTTACTATACATGCCAACCATTGCTTTAAGCAATAGTGTTGCATTTGCACAAATGAGTGATCCGGGTAAACAGTTTCCATGGATTCGCGTTTTTGGCACACTGGGTTGGATTGTAGCGGGTCTTGTGATTTCCAAACTAGCCATTGGTGAAGGAGAAACCACTTTTATCATTGCCGCTGGCGCTTCTGCACTACTAGGGTTATTTAGTTTTATGCTCCCTAATACACCACCAAAATCTACTGCTAACAATACATCATTTGGCGCTATTTTTGGAGCGGATGCTTTTGTACTTCTAAAAGAAAGATCGTTTTTACTATTTTTTATTGCTGCTATATTAATTTGTATTCCACTTTCATTTTACTACGGATTTGCGGGTTCATTTTTAGGAGAGTTTTGGGGTTCAAATACTGCCGCTAAAATGACAATGGGCCAAATGTCAGAAGCTTTATTTATTATCACCATCCCGTTTTTATTTTACCGACTGGGTGTTAAAAAAATGCTCGTACTAGGTATGGCAGCGTGGGCTATCCGTTATATCTGTTTTGCGTATGGCAATATGGATACGGAGTGGCTATTATATGCTGGCGTTATTTTACACGGCATCTGTTATGACTTCTTTTTTGTTACAGGTTATATGTACACAGAAAAAATGGCTGGCGAAAAAATTAAAAATGCTGCGCAAAGCTTATTTACATTTGCCACCTACGGTGTGGGTATGTTTATTGGCACCAACTATAGTGGCTATGTAGCAAACGCCTACAACCAAAGCACTACTGTTAATGGCGTTACTACACAACAACATATTTGGGAAACCATTTGGTTGTATCCTGCCGTTATTGCAAGTATTGTACTCGTATTATTTGTATTATTTTTCAAAGAAAAAAAGCAGCTCGCTGCTTCATAATTAAAAGATCATGAAAAACATTGCTATGTTAGGTTCCGGCTTTATTGGCCGTTTTTATGCCGAAGCTTTACAAGGTTACAGAAGTAGGGACAAAGTGTTTTCTATTTATTCTCGTAGAGAAGAGTCTGCTAAAAAGTTTGCAGAAGATTATGCTTGCGCACATTGGACCACCGAAATGGAAGAAGCCATTGCGCATCCAAGTGTAGACATTGTATGTATTGCTCTCCCTAATAATTTACATGAAGCAGCAGTGATGCTTTGTTGTAAACATAAAAAAGCCGTGATGACCACTAAGCCACTTGGCCGTAATGCAGCAGAAGCAAAGCGTATGCTACTTGCGGTAGAGGAAGCGGGCATTTTTAATGGCTACCTAGAAGACCTTGTATACACGCCTAAATTTATTAAAGCAACGCAGTCTGTTAAAGACGGTGCACTAGGTAGAATATTATGGGCTAAATCTAGAGAAACACATCCTGGCCCCCACAGCGAATGGTTTTGGGATATAGAACAAGCAGGCGGTGGTTGTATTTTAGATCTAGGATGCCACTGTATTGAAATTGCACGTGGTTATATTGGCAAAGACATTAAGCCCATTGAGGTGATGTGCTGGGCAGATACACAAGTAAAACCTATCGATGCAGAAGACCATGCCATTGGCCTAGTAAAATATGAAAATGGCGCCATAGGTCAATTTGAAGTAAGCTGGACTTTTAGAGGTGGCCTAGATTTAAGAGATGAAGTAATGGGTACCGAAGGCACTATTTGGATCAATAGTTTTTTACGTACCGGATTTGACATGTTTACTACTGGAAAAGGTGGCGACTATATTGCAGAAAAAGCAGAGAGCGATAGCGGCTGGTTATTTCCCGTAGGTGATGAGTTAAATGAACTTGGCTACAACCACATGTTTATGGATATGTTTAATGCCATGGAAAAAGGTGTAGATCCCAAAGAAACTTTTTATGATGGCTATGTAGTAAACGCTATTATTGACGCGGCTTACAAGTCAGCTAAAACAAAATTATGGGAACCCGTACAACTAGATATTTGGAGAGGACAAACAGGCCTTACCAAAGAAAGTCATTTAGTAGAATACGATGCGGATCATTATTTGATTAAAGAAGAAATGACGCATTACGGTGCTAAAAAATTAATTCTTAAACATAAGACTACCGGAAAAATATCCGATCAGATTATTGAATAAGTTTTATTTCAAACATCTAACAAAAAAGGGAGACACTATATGTCTCCCTTTTTTAATGCTTCTACTGCAAAGTTGGCAGCGCGCGCCGTTAATGCCATATACGTAAGTGATGGATTTTGATTGGCACTGGATGTCATACATGCACCATCTGTTACAAAAACATTTTTTGCGTCCCACACCTGATTGTTTCCATTTAATACAGAAGTTTTTGGATCTCTACCCATTCTGGCCGTTCCCATTTCATGAATACCATGCCCAATAGCGTGTCCGTTATCGTAGCTTGAAATATTTTTTGCACCGCCTGCTTCTAACATTGCTTTTAATTCTGAAACAATGTCTTTACGCATGTCAAGTTCATTTTGTTTGAGCTCGCAATCCATAGACAGCACGGGTAAATTCCATTTGTCTTTTTTAGTTGGGTCCAAGGATATTTTATTCTCGTGATACGGAAGTATTTCTCCAAAACCAGTTGCGCCAATGGTCCAAGAACCAGGCTCTGTAAGGGCTTCCTTAAATGCTGCCCCAATAGAAAGTTCTGCAACTTCTCTACTCCAACCTTCTCTACCTGCGCCGCCCTGGTATCCAAAACCACGTAAATAATTTCGTTTATCATTACCCATATTTACAAACCTTGGGATATAAAACCCATTTGGTCTTCGACCATACACATATTTATCTTCGAAGCCCTCGATGGTTCCTGATGCACCTAAATTATAATGATGATCCATTACATTGTGTCCAAGTTCGCCGCTGCTACTTCCTAAACCACCTGGCCAAATATCTGTAGCGGAATTAAATAACACCCACGCAGAGTTTAATGCAGACGCATTTAGAAAAACAATTTTAGCGTTAAACGTGTATGTTTTATTGGTTTCAGAATCGAGTACTTCTACCCCATCCGCTTTTTTAGTATTCTTATTGTATAAAATTTTAGTAACAATAGAAAAAGGCCTAACGGTTAAATTGCCTGTTTTTAAAGCGGCTGGCATTGTGGAAGACTGCGTACTAAAATAACCACCAAACGGACAACCCTCCCAACATCTATTTCTAAATTGACAATTGGTGCGACCTTCGATGGCTTTTGTTAAATTGGCAACTCTTCCTATAATCAAATGCCTATCTCCTTTAAATTTTTCTTTAATTCTTGCAGCCACATCTTTTTCTACACAGTTTAAATCCATGGGTGGCAAAAATTGACCATCGGGTAAATGAGGCAGTCCTTCTAGTGATCCACTAATGCCTGCAAATTTTTCTACATGATCATACCATGGTGCAATGTCTTTGTAACGAATAGGCCAATCAACACCAACGCCTTCTTTTCCGTTGGCTTCAAAATCCAAATCACTTAAACGGTAGCTTTGTCTACCCCACAGTAATGACCTACCTCCCATTCTATAACTTCTCCACCAGGTAAAAGGTTTGACCTCAGTGTACGGACAATCTTCTTCATTGGTCCAGGCGTCCATTACTCTTTCGTTGGCAGCCCACCCTCTATGAATTACAGGATATTTTTCTTGTTGTTCTTTTGTAGTTCTTCCACGGTATGGCGTATCCCATGGATCGTCATTGACACCTTTATAATCTTTAATATGCTGATGGTCTTTGCCGCGCTCTAAGAGTAAAACTTTTAACCCTTTTTCGGTGAGTTCCTTGGCGGCCCATCCACCACTAATGCCAGATCCAATAACAATGGCATCATACGTATTACCAGCCGTAGCTTTTGTATTGAGGTATGCGGTATCTGACATGAGGTTGAATTTTAAAATTTAAAGTTTGCCTTTTTTTATTTGATCCACTGCATAATTAGCAGCACGTGCTGTTAGTGCCATAAAAGTTAGCGAAGGATTTTGTGTACTGGTAGATGTCATGGCGGCGCCATCTGTAACAAAAACATTTTGACACAAGTGCATTTGATTCCACTCGTTTAGTAAAGATGTTTTTGGATCTCTACCCATTCTTACTCCACCCATTTCATGAATATCGAGGCCGGGCGCTTGCTTGCTATCGTATGAAGCAATATTTGTGCAGCCCGCTTTCTCTAACATCTCTTTTCCTTGCTTTATAAAATCCTGCAATAATTTTTCGTCGTTATCATCATAATCAATAGAGGTGATGATTTGAGGAATACCCCATGCATCTTTTAATGTTGGATGCAAACGCACATGGTTGCTTTCTTTTGGAATCGTTTCACCTTGCATCATCATAAAAATACTCCATGGACTTGGCTCTGTGAGCGCTTCTTTAAAAGCAGCACCAACACCTTCGGCGCTTGCCTTTCCTCTACTTGCACCAAAGAAAACCATGTACCCACGTAAAAAATCAGTTTCTTGTTTATGCACGTTTCTAAAATTAGGCATCATTACCTGCGTTGGTCTACGGCCATAATAATACTGATCTAAATGACCTTCATAATTGGCGGTAATGCTTCCTCTATAATTATGAAACGCAATATACTTTCCTAATAAACCATTGTCGTTACCAAGACCATTCGGAAATCTTTTGGATACAGAATTTAATAGTATCAAATTGGTATTGATGCAAGCCGCATTTACAAAAATGATTTTTGCATAAAATATAATCTCCTCTTTTGTTACAGCATCAATCACTTTTACACCCGATGCTTTTTGTGTAGCCTCGTCATAAATAATTGAATGCACCACAGAGTTTGGACGTAGCGTTAAATTTCCTGTTTTTTGTGCCCATGGAAGTGTAGCCGCATTGCTACTAAAATAACCACCAAATGGGCAACCTCTTTCGCATAAACTTCTTGCCTGACACTGGCCACGCCCCTGCTCCAAATGCACTGGGTTTGGTTTTGTTAAATGCGCGCAGCGCCCCTGAATAACGCGTCTATCTTTATAAGTAGTATTAATTTTATTTACCAATTCTTCCTCCACACAATTCATTTCCCAAGGAGGTAAAAAATCGCCATCCGGAAGCGTATCCAACCCATCTTTATTACCACTAATGCCAGCAAATTTTTCTACGTGTGTATACCATGCATCAATGTCTTCATACCTGATGGGCCAGTCTACTGCAAAGCCATCACGCTTGGGCCCTTCAAAATCATATTTACTCCACCTTTGTGTTTGTCTTGCCCATAGTAATGACTTTCCTCCTACTTGATAACCTCTAATCCAATCGTATGGTTTTTCTTGTACGTACGGGTGCTCTGCATCTTTTACAAAAAAATGTTCTGAAGATTCACCAAATGCATAACATTTTGAAACAATGGGATTTTCTTTTTTAAATGCAGCGGATTTTTTATTGCGGTGTGCAAACTCCCAAGGATTTTTGGTGGCGGTTGGATAATCTTTTAAATGCACAACGTCTCTACCTCTTTCAAGTACAATTGTTTTCAATCCTTTTTCGGTCAGCTCTTTGGCAGCCCATCCGCCACTGATTCCGGAGCCAATTACAATCGCATCAAATGTATTAGAAGACATAAAATTACTTTTCGTTAAAGCTATCGGTATTTAAATTACAAATATTTACGAGTACTTCTACTGATTTCTCCATATCAGTTACCCCCACCCATTCGTGCTTGCTGTGAATAGCCTGCATGCCGGTAAATATATTGGGGCAAGGAAGACCCATAAAACTTAATCGCGAGCCGTCTGTGCCGCCTCTAATGGGTTCTTTAACAAGTGTGAGCCCTGCTTTTTCATAAGCCGCTTTTGCCAGCGCCGAAATATGCGGGTGCTGGTCAATAATTTCTTTCATATTACGGTACTGCTCCGTTACAGAGCAGGTAATGGTTGCGCCTGGATATTTAGAGGCAACATTTTGCGCTATGTCAAACAATTTTTTTTCGTGCACCGCCAGTGTTGCGGTATCAAAATCACGTACAATAAATTCGACGGTTGCTTTTTCCTGAATACCGTTCACACCTACTGGATGCACAAAACCCTCTTTGCCACTGGTGGCTTCCGGACACCAAGCATCTTTTGGTAACGCCGCTACAATTTCTGCCGCAATTTTTAAGGCATTCACCATTTTACCTTTAGCATATCCAGGATGTGCACTAACACCATCTATTACGATGGTTGCGGCGTCTGCACTAAAAGTTTCATCTTCAAAACTTCCTAGCTCGCCGCCATCTAGTGTAAATCCAAAATGAGCGCCTAGTTTTGATAGGTCTAATTTTTCGGTGCCTCTACCCACTTCTTCGTCGGGAGTAAATAATATTTTAATGTCGCCGTGTTTAACATCTGGATGCGTTGTTAAATAATGTGCCATATCCATAATAATGGCAACACCACTTTTATCATCAGCACCAAGTAGCGTTGTGCCACTCGCTGTAATAACTGATTTACCAATATGATTTTTTAAATACGGATAGGCTTCTGTGGTAATAACCTGGCTATTGTCATCAGGTAAAACAATGGGCGCACCCGTGTAATCTTTATGCAGTATGGGGTTTACACCTGTGCCACTACAATCCGGCGCAGTATCGATATGGCTACAAAAACATATAACGGGCACATTTTTAGTGGTATTACTTGGTATGGTTGCATGTGTATACCCATGCTCGTCGATATGAACATTTGCGAGACCCATGGCTGCCAATTCTTTTTCTAATAGCTGCGCAAGGTGTAACTGCTTTGCTGTGCTAGGAAAACAAGTAGCTGCAGGATCACTTTGTGTATCAATTTGTACATAACGTAAAAAACGTTCGGTAACCGTAAAATTATAAGCTGTCATCATGGTTTTAAATGTACGAAAAAGAGCCGCTCTACTATGGTAGAGCGGCTCTTTTTATTCAAAATTAATTTGAAATACTATGGCATAATGATCATAGAAGTAGCGCCATTGATAGCTACTAATTCTAAATCAAAAATTAGTGTTTCACCTGCTAAAGGATGGTTCGCATCGAGTACAACAGCTGTTTCTTTTACTTCTACAATAACAACAGGGAAATTTTGTCCGCTGCCATTACTCATATTTAATTGCATACCAACTTCAGGAACCATGTCTTCAGGGAAACGGTCTTTTGGAAACTCCATAACCATTTCTTCTTGCTTAGGTCCGTAAGCCTGATCTGCAGGAATCGTTACTGTCTTTTTTTCGCCAATAGCCATACCTGTAACACCATCATCAAAGCCTGGAATTACCATACCGCCACCAACTTCAAACTCAAGTGGCTCTCTACCTTCTGAAGAATCAAAAGTTGAACCATTTGTTAACTTACCATGATAATGCACTTTTACAGTATCACCTTTTTTAACTTGTTGCATGTTATTTATTTGTAATTGAAAGATTTCGGCAGGGCCGAACGTCAAAAGTACAAACCAAAAACGAGGTTTTGGCAAGTATTTTTGAGTAACTTTCGGGCATAAATGTCCTAAAAAACACACCTATGCAAAAAATATACCTATTTATACTGGCCTGCGCCCTGAGTATGAATGCTTTTAGCCAAGAAATTAAGCCAGGTGCTTATCAAACCAGCGAATACCTTCCTGAGTTAAAGGGTAAAAGAATTGGCTTATTTGCCAACCATACAGCTACCATTGGAAACAAACATTTAGTGGATACACTGGTAAGCTTAGGCATGAATATTACCAAAGCCTTTGGACCGGAGCATGGTTTTAGAGGAACCGCTGATGCTGGTGAAAAAGTGGGTGATTATAAAGATGCCGCTACAGGCATTCCAGTTATTTCATTGTATGGTAAAAAAAGAAGACCAAGCGCCGATGATTTACAAGATGTAGATGTGATGCTTTTTGATATCCAAGACGTGGGTACACGTTTTTATACTTACATCTCATCATTGGAAGAATTTATAAATTCAGCGATCGAAAACAACAAGCCGCTTATCATACTTGACAGACCCAACCCTAATGGTTTTTATGTAGACGGGCCGGTATTAGACACTGCTTATAAAAGTTTTGTGGGCATGCAGCCAGTACCTATGGTATATGGTATGACCATGGGCGAATATGCTAAAATGCTCATTGGAGAAAAATGGGCAAAAGCTGCTGCTACAGCTACAAAACTTCCAAACATCACCATC
Source organism: Sediminibacterium sp. (assembly GCA_030158535.1). Classification (GTDB taxonomy): domain Bacteria; phylum Bacteroidota; class Bacteroidia; order Chitinophagales; family Chitinophagaceae; genus Sediminibacterium. The sequence goes on along the minus strand of JAOASV010000103.1, from coordinate 1,122 downwards.
ATTAAAAATAAAAACTACACCCATAAAAGCAAATACGTTTTACCGGTTAAGCCTTCTCCTAATTTAGGCACCATGGCTTCTGTGTACTGGTATGGCAGCAACTGTTTGTTTGAAGGAACCGTTTTAAGCGAAGGCCGTGGAACCGATTTTCCATTTGCTATTTTTGGACACCCTAGCCTACCAAAAACATTATACGCTTTTACGCCAACAAGTAGAGACGGGGCTAAAGAACCTAAATTAAAAGATCAACTCTGCTATGGATGGAACCTTGCAGGCACAGATAAAGAAGTGTTACAAAAAGTAGATGGCAAAATTCAATTGAGTTATTTATTAGAGGCCTACAAACTGTTTCCTGAAAAAGAAAAGTTTTTTATTACACCAAAATCAGGCAAGCCCACAGATTATTTCTTTAACAAACTTGCCGGCAACGATGCACTTCAAAAACAAATCATTGCAGGTGCTTCAGAAAAAGAAATTAGAGCTAGTTGGAAAAAAGATATTGACGTGTTTAAAGCCATCAGAAAAAAATATTTGCTTTACACAGACTTCGAATAAGCGCACTCTTTATGAATACAGCAGACACACGTATTGTTTTTATGGGGACCCCTCCTTTTGCGGTTGCATCACTGGATGCACTTGTTAAAGCAGGCTTTACCATTAGTGCCGTTGTTACAGCCCCAGATAAACCTGCAGGCCGTGGACTTCAACTACAACAAAGTGCTGTCAAAAAATATGCGGTAGAAAACAACTTGCCCGTTTTACAGCCTGTTAAATTAAAAGACCAAGCATTTATAGATGCATTAGAGGCTTTAAACGCCAATGTATTTGTAGTAGTAGCATTTAGAATGCTCCCAGAAATTGTTTGGAATATGCCGCCAATGGGCACCATTAATGTGCACGGCTCATTACTACCTTCTTATAGAGGAGCTGCGCCTATTAACTGGGCGGTTATCAATGGAGAAAAAGAAACAGGGGTTACTACTTTTAAATTAAAAGCGGCTATTGACACGGGCAATATTTTATTACAAGATAAACTCCCTATCACTGAAGCGGATACGGCTGGTACCATTCATGACAAAATGATGGTGCTAGGTGCTCATCTTTTAGTAACCACATTACATG
>JAOASV010000102.1 GCA_030158535.1 Sediminibacterium sp. | reverse complement strand
GTCATAGTCAGCATCATTGGTTCCACCACCTAAACCATCACCAAACGCATAACGGCCATGATCACCAGGACCATATTCGTCTTGTGTTTTTGGTAATGCAATAAAACCTTTTTGAACCTGCGTAGAACTATTAAATTCTACAGAGAATCCTCTTTTATCTTTAGTTCCTTTTTTAGTATTTATGATAATAGCACCATTTTGACCTCTATAACCATATAAGGCGGAGGCAACTGGTCCTTTTAATACGTTATAAGATTCAATATCATCAGGACTAATGTTCCAAGTATCAGAATTAATAGGCACACCATCCACTACAATTAAATTAACACGACCACCACGTAATACAAGGTTTGGTGCTCTTAATAATTCCTGATTAATACCTACCGTTAAACCAGCAACTTTTCCAATTAATCCATTAATAGGGTTAACTTCTCTTGCTTTAACTAAATCAGCACCTTTAACATCTTGTGTAGAATATCCAAGCTTTCTTTTTTCTTTTTTCACACCAAGTGCTGTAACAACTACGTCTTCTAAATTATCTGTAGAAGCTACTAGTTTGATATCTAAAGAAGCGCCATTAACAGAAACCGTATAGGTTTGATAGCCTATATAGGTTACAGTAATTTTAGCTCCTTTTTCTGCTTTAATGGTGTAAGAACCATTGGCTGCAGAAAGTACTTTTTGACTACCATTATCAATGGTAGCGCCTTCGATAGCTTTTGAACTAACAGCATCGATAATTTTACCAGACACTGTAAGTGTTTGCGCTTTAGACTGAAATGCAAGACACAAAAATGTGCATGCCATTAGCAGTAAGCGAAATGGATTTCTTTTTGATTGCTTCATAAACAGGGTTTTAGTTTTCTTTTCGAACAACAAAACTATTTGCGGAGTGTAAAGGAATTGTTAATGGAAGGTTATGCTAATGTGATGCTTTATACTACCGTTTTTTGTTTACAATTTGGTAATACTGAAAACTAAATATTGTAGAAAAGAAGACACACCTTACTTTATTATTTGATTTTTTGTATACATTGTAACATGAACAAATCAAGATTTGCATTTTTTGATAGTAGTAGTATGCAGCTACAGCTAAGTGAAGTGGAAATACCTGCACTACTTGAGGGAGAAATACTCGTTAAGGTTTCTTATACAACACTTTGTAAATCTGATATTCTTACATATACAGGAAAACGTCAAGAGAAAAATCCAACCATATTAGGTCATGAAATTTGCGGCACCATTGTAGCCTTTGGCAAAAACGCACCAACCCTCGATTGCAGAAATACAAAACTTGAAATTGGCGATTTAATTACATGGGCAATATTTGCAAGTGACCCTTCAGATAGCATGTCTATGAGAGGGATACCTCAAAAAGCGTCCGGGCTTTTTAAATATGGACATGAACAAATAACAGATACCAATCATTTACATGGTGGCCTGAGTGAATATATTATTTTAAGGCCCCATACGCCTATCATTAAACCACTTGTAAATATTCCATTACCCGTTCTTACCATTATTAATTGCGCCGTAGCCACAGCAGCGGGCGCCATTCGAATCGCAGAAAATATAGAAGGGAAAAATATTTTAATTGCTGGTACTGGCATGCTTGGCGTTATTGCATGCGCCATGGCAAAAAGTAAGGGTGCAAAAAATGTGATTGCTGTAGATATAGATTCAGTTAGGCTTTTGATGAGTACTTCTTTTGGCGCAACGCATACCATACATTTAGATACCATTGTAAGTATGCAAAAGTTTTCGAATTGGCTAGCTATTAATAAAATTAGTATCGATTGTTTTATTGATTTTAGTGGAGAGCCAACCACTATCGATCTAATCCTGAATCAATTATCGGTGGGTGGTATGGCCGTATTTATAGGATCTACCTATCCGCAACAAAACATTACACTCAACGCAGAAACCATTGTACGAAATATCTGGACTATCAAAGGTTTACACAATTACAATCAACAAGACCTTATTGAAGCCGTGAATTTTATAGAGCAGGAATATCAAAATTATCCTTTAGGGACATTAATCAAAGGAGGATTTAATTTAGATAGCTGCGCCTTAGCTTTTGAATACGCCATCAAAGAACATCCTTACCGAGTTGGAATTTCACTTAAATAAAAAACTGTGTCAACCTTACATAAAAAAGACTTCTTAGTTAAAGCCAAGCCTGCTGTATTTATTTTATTTTGTAGTACTGCCGCTTTTTTAACATACTGCAGCATGTACGCGTTTAGAAAGCCTTTTACGGCCGGCACCTACAAAGGACTTGAGTTATTTGGGGTAGACTATAAAGTGGCATTAATTATCTTGCAACTTATTGGTTATGTTATTTCAAAATTTATTGGCATTAAATTTATTGCAGAATTAGCGCCCAATAAAAGAGTTGCAACGCTCATAATACTCATGGCTTTGGCACTTGTGTCGTTGTTAGGGTTTGGAGTAGTTCCATTTCCGTATAATGCCATATTCATGTTACTAAATGGACTTCCACTGGGTTTAATTTGGGGTGTTGTATTTAGTTTTTTAGAGGGCCGAAAGTTTACTGAAATTTTAGGCGCATTTATGGCAAGCTCCTTTATGATTGCCTCAGGTATTGTAAAATCTATTGGACTTTTTTTAATTCAACAATTTAGTATCAGTGAAACCTGGATGCCATTTTGTGCTGCTTTGGTTTTTGTACCAATACTCATTATTGGCATATGGATGCTTAGCCAAATTCCGGAACCCAATGCAGAAGACATTGCCTTAAGAACAGAAAGGGTGCCGATGGATAAAGCCAATAGAAGAAAGTTTTTTAACCTATTTTGGCCTGGCATTTTATTGGTAGTTGCCATTTACGTTGGCCTTACCATTTTTAGAGATTTACGCGACAACTTTGCCGTAGAACTTTGGACAGAACTTGGTTACCTAAATACTCCTTGGATACTTGTTTTTGCTGAAATTCCAATTGCAGTATTTGTACTTATCGTAATTGGATCTATGATCTTACTAAAAAACAACAAGAAAGCGTTTTATCTTTCTTTAACCCTATGCGTTATAGCAGGCATTGGATTTTTAGTGAGTACGTATTTATTTTCTAACGGCGCAATTAATCCTATTTTCTGGATGATACTAATGGGATTTTTAATGTACCTGCCTTATCTGATTTTTCATACAATACTATTTGAAAGATGGATTGCATTTTTTAAATACAAAGGAAACCTGGGCTACTTAATGTACATGTCCGATTCGATTGGCTATTTTGGAAGCGTGCTTGTACTACTCTATAAAAACTATGGTATTAAAGGATTTAACTGGCTCCCATTTTTTACAAACACGACCTGGATCATTGGGATATTAATTACTCTATTAGGCATATTAGCTTTACTATACTTCAGAAAAAAAGAAAAAGTGATCCTCGCAATTAATTAATGATCCAGTAAAGAAACGCCCTCTAAGGCATCAGCTACAGTTTTTGATAATTTGATATTTAAAAAGGTAGCAATGGTTGGAAAAATATCTACAACAGCCGTTCTATTTTCAAATGCGTGATGATTTGGGCGGCGGTTGATTACCAGCCAGGTATTACGCTCTGCGTCCGACTGTCCTCCATGATTTTTTCCAGTTTGAGCGTCTCTTCCATGATCGGTAGTGATGATAACAAGCCACTCTTCGTTAAAATTTTTTTCACGGTAAGCAACGGCCTCCATTAGTTTTTGAATTTGCTTATCAAGCATTGAAATAGCCGTATCAAGCTCCGGACTTTTACCATAGCGGTGGCCCATATCATCGGTGTATTCTAAATAAACCCAAGATAAATCGGGAGCGCTGTCTTTAATCACATGCGCAGCTTCTGCCACTACTTTTTCATCAATCAAATGGATATAAAACGCTTTTTTATCGTGCTTGAACTGGATGGTGTCTAACTCATACCCGTCTCTATAATAATCTACTTGTAAATAATTGGTTTGCGCTAGTCCATCTCCTACAAGTTTAGTTCGGTTATCAAGCCATGTACTAAATACCCCAATTTTTTTAGTAGGATACTGATCTTTAAATACTTTAAAAATAGTAGGGTAATTGTAATTGGGATTTTTAATGGCATTGTCTACCACACCGTGCTTATTGGCCCAAGTGCCTGTTAATAGAGAGTTGTAGCCTACTGCAGAAATAGTTGGCGACTGTGTTATGCCACCCTTTTCTCCACCCACATAACAAGGTAAATAGGCGCCTTTATCTATAATAGTGTTAAAACCAGGCTTGTGTGCTTTTTCTAGTTCAGAGGCAGGAATACCGTCTGCGATAACAAATAAAACCTTTTTATTTTGCGCCGATGCAAATTGAACCAAGCATATGAGCACTATGACAATCCGAACCATATAATTTTTTATAAACCTAAGATAACGATTCTTCAAGTGAAATAGAAGCCCAAGAATTTTTTTCTACTATCCAATCAGATGTATGCTTGTTGATACAAGATAAAATTTCCCAAGCAGCAGCCACTTGTTCTTTAGTTGGAGCGGTGCTGATATAATTTGAATTACGAATAACAGACGCAATAATTTCACCACTCACTAAATAAGCGTGGTCTTTAAATATCTTGCCAATTACATGATCTTTTTTTCCAAAAAAGCAATCACCAATGATAATGCCAATTACACTTTGCCTAGTAGCATCTAAAATCATCATGTTTTCGATGTAAGCAATAGGTTCAGATTCTTTATTCAGTAAAATGTACATAATAAGGGGTTGGTTGCTGGTGATTCCAACCCTGTAAAACTGCAGCTTCTTGTTTAATATAAGCCCTACGGCATATTATCAAAATGTAAACAAATTGTTACGCCTTTGCGTAAGCATCTATCATAAATAGCGCAGTATCAGCAAAGTCTTTGCCTTTATTCATTTTGTCTAGTGCTGCCCGCTCGTAAGCAAGCTCTTCGGTTTGTGTAGTTAAAACGCCAAAAATTAGCGGAATAGAAGCCTGTGTAGATAGTACCGCCATGCCCTCAGTTACATACTGGCAAACATATTCGTAATGATCCGTATCGCCTTTAATGACTGCCCCAATTATAATGATAGCATCATATTTGTTAGTGTCTATTAATTTTTTAGAATAACCTACAAGCTCAACAGCACCTGGGCATTGTAATAGTACAAACGGCGTTTGTGTAGCATTTAACTGGTTAACGCAACCCTGCGTCAGTAAATCAGTTATTTCAATATTAAATGTCGCTTGTACTACTGCAATCATAACTTATAATTTAATGTGGTGTTGTCCAATATTTATTTTAGCATCGATATACGCTTTGTTGTGTGCATTAACTGAAGCACTTATATGATGCGTTGTAAATGCAATGCCCGCCGCTTTTACAGCTTCTTCTTTTGCTGGATTATTTGTTATCAGGGTAATGGACGTATATCCTAATATTTTTAAAATAGAAATAGCATCGTCGTAATTACGCGCATCGAGCGGAAGCCCTAACTTTTCGTTGGCTTCATAAGTATTTAACCCCTGCTCTTGTAAATGATAGGCTTTAATTTTATTTGAGATGCCAATGCCTCTGCCTTCTTGATTTTTTAAATAAACAACAGCGCCATTTTTATTTTCCGCAATGAGTGCAAGTGCCACGTGTAATTGATCTTGACAATCACAACGCAAACTTCCAAAGATATCACCAGTAGCACATTCGGAGTGAATACGCACCATTGGTGTTACATCAACTGTTTCATTTGTTTGTATCACGTAATGCTCCACCAAACTATCCGGGTTTTTAAAAACCTTGATGGTAAAATTGCCAAATTTTGTAGGCAGTTGCGCTTCCGAAATAAGTTCCATGTTATTGTATCTTTTTTCGGTAATCAATTAATTGCTGAATCGTAATAATAGGAAGTTGATGCTGGTTTGCAAATTCAAACAATCCATTTCGGCGCATCATATTACCATCCGTATCCATAATCTCACAAATAATAGCAGCTGCAGGTTGATTGGTGAGTAAACATAAATCAACACTCGCTTCTGTATGACCTGGTCTTATTAAAACGCCGCCTTCTTTAGCAACCACCGGAAATAAATGTCCGGGTTTAATAAAATCGTTAGGCGTACTAGCATCACTAGCAATATGCGCAGCAGTAATAGAACGTTCTTTTGCAGAAATGCCTGTTGTAATACCAAATGCCGGTGTAGCATCTATAGAATCATGAAACGCAGTACTAAAAGCATCTTTAGCGTTACTAGGTACTGGATGTAAATCTAATTTTTGTGCAATATTTTTTGAAATAGCAATGCACACAAGACCACGCGCTTGAGTAGCGCAAAAATTTACTTTAGCAGGCGTAGACTGCGCAGCACTAAAAACAATATCACCTTCATTTTCTCTACTCTCATCATCCACAACCACAAGTAGGCCACCATTTGTAAAATGAGTTAATGCAACATCTATTGAACTAAAGGATTGATTCATAATTATTTTGATAACAACTTTTCGGTGTATTTGGCTAAAATGTCAAATTCAATATTAACTCGGTCTCCTATTTGTAATGCACTCAAATTGGTTTTTTCAAGTGTGATAGGAATGATACATAGTTCTAACAAATGCTGATCTGTTTTGTTGACTGTTAAGCTAACACCGTTAATGGTAACAGAACCCTTATACACCGCATATTTTGAAAAAGAAGGCTCAAAAGCAATGGTTATAAACCAAGCAGTATCTGTCACCACAATATTTTGTACTAGCGCCGTATCATCTACATGCCCTAACACATAATGGCCCCCTAAAAAACTAGTAGGTTGTAATGGAAGTTCAATATTAACCTTGCAGCCCTTTGTGTAATACTTAATAATGGTTTTAGCAATAGACTCCGTAGACACAAAAAATGACATGGTGTCGTTATTGATTGCTATCACAGATAAACATGCCCCATCTATTGCAACACTATCCCCCAGTTTAACACGGGCAGTGGTGGAAGCACTTGTAACAGCAAGGGTCCAGCCCGTTTCCTGCACTTCAATGCTTGAAATAATAGCAGATTCAACAATTCCAGTAAACATGGACTGATTTCTTTAATTTTGAGGTGCAAAGATAAGCGATGACAACATTAGAACACTTAATCGTAGCATTAAGTTTAGCCAAAAAAGCCAAAAGAAAAGATATTAAAGGGAATCCCTTTGTTGGCGCTATTGTTGTAGATGAAAATGGTGCCATTATTGGGTCTGGTTACCACCAAAAATGGGGCGAAAAGCATGCCGAGGTATTTGCCATAGAAGAAGCACTTTTAAAAACCGCAGATCTAAGTAACTGCAGTTTATACGTAACCCTCGAGCCATGCTCGCATCATGGAAAAACGCCTCCTTGTACCGATTTGATTTTAAAATCAGGCATTAAAAAAGTAATAGTAGGTTCTTTGGATCCCAACCCCAATGTAAGCGGCTTTACATTATTACAACAAAATGTGATTGACGTTTCACTACTTGAAACACCAGAAGCCATTTCTTTAAATAAAATATTTTTTACCAATCAAAAAAGCAACAAACCTTTTGTGCGCCTTAAAATGGCAGCAACACTAGATGGTAAAATTGCCGATTATGCAGGCGCTTCTAAATGGATTACCAACGAAATTAGCAGAGCTTATTTACACGCACATATAAGAACAGAGGTAGACGCAATAATATCCACTGCAAAAACCGTTATCCAAGATCAGGCCACTTTAAATATCAGAATCCCTAATACACAAAGCACCGAGCTTAACGCAGTTATTATTGATAGAACAGGCGCAATGCTTGAACCCGCAAAGGCTTCGCATCCAATATTTGACAATAGAACAGAAACAAAAGTGTTTATTGTAACAGCACCAGGGGCTTATGTTGCGGGCAAACCACTACCTGCACATACAGAGGTTATTGAAACGCCATTTAACGCTAATGGAGAAATAGATTTGGATACACTAGGCAAACAACTATTGCAAAAAGGCTTGTATAGTGTTTTAGTAGAAGCAGGTGCAATATTTAGTTCTTATGTATTATCTAAAAAATGGGTGAATGAACTTGACTATTTTATAGGAAGTAAATTACTTTTAGATAGTAATGCAAAAGCAGGATTTGATATTGCTACAAGCACACCACTGCAAAACGCGGCACCACTTACCTTATTAGAATCGATGTCTTTTGAAAATGACATGTACTTGCATTACGCAATAGAAGTATTGTAATAAACACCAACATTTTTTGTTTGCATAATGGCATTGTCAAATAAAAGCAGTGCAGTATTAGCCATACAAGAAGTTTCGTAATCTTCAATATTAAAAATGTCAAGCACAGCTGCATTTTTTATCAAATCTACAATAGCCAAACGCCCTTCTAGCAAGCCTTCTGTGGTTTTTACAACACCAGCGTATTTGCTAACAATATTTTGGATTGCTGTTCTATCGAGCTTTAAAACAGCGTATTTGTTTTGAGTGTCTGCTTGATTTTGACGTGGTTCCGTAGTTAAATTTTGCTGCATACACGCATCCACAATTTGATCTGCTGCAAATTTAGCAAAGGCTAACCCCTCTAATAGTGAATTAGAGGCAAGCCTATTGGCGCCATGAAGCCCCGTACGCGCACATTCGCCAATGGCATATAATTGCGCAACAGTAGATTCACCAAATTCATTTACTTCAATACCACCGCAACTATAATGCTGCGTTGGAACAATAGGTATATAGTCAGTAGCAATATCAATACCTGCCAATTCTTTAACACTGGCTTTAATGGAAGGAAAATGTGAATCCAATATGAAAGAATCTATACCCGAGGCATCTAAATACAAATGAGGTGTATTTTCATTTTGCATTTCAGTAACAATTGCGCGCGACACAATATCACGTGGAGCCAATGAGCCACGCTTGTCATAACGAGGCATAAAATTTTCGCCAGCATGGTTCCGAAGCACTGCCCCTGCTCCTCTTAATGCTTCTGTAATTAAATAAATACTTGCATTTTTCGAATATAAACCTGTTGGATGAAACTGAATAAAACTCAAGTCTTGAATACGTGCCCCTAAACTATGTGCTAGATAAATACCATCACCTGTTGCAACATTTGTATTTGTGGTTTGTGCATATAACTGCCCTACCCCACCTGTTGCCAGCACCACAAAATGAGTGGTATACGTGGTACATATTTTTGTTTTTAAATGATAAGTATCTACTTCAAATAAATGATCCGAAATTTTTTTTATACCCAATACAAAAACATGCTCCTGCAAATAAACAGCAGGTTCTGCGTTTGTATTATTTTCGAGTGTTTGCTGTAACGCCTTACCCGTATAATCTTTAACATGCCAAATGCGCGCCTGACTATGCCCTCCTTCTTGTGCTAAATCAATTTGCTCATGACTGTTACTATCAAAAGGCATCCCCATTTTTACAAGTTCCTGCATTAAAGAAGGGCCCTGCTCCACCACTTTTCTAACAATAAATTCATTGTTGGTATGGCCACCGGCAATCATGGTATCGGAAATATGCGCTTCAAAAGAATCAGCATTTGGTACACTAGATGTATCAACAGCTGCAATGCCGCCTTGTGCCCAACTGGTGTTGGTATTGGATATATCTGACTTTGCAAATAAAGCGATGCTTAATTTTTTATTTTGACTCGCATCTGTTTTACTGAAACCTATAGCTTCTTGAGCCTTTTTGTAGTAGTGCAAAAAAGATAAGCCGGCCACGCCTGAGCCAATAACAATGGTATCAAAATGTTTGGGCTCCATTACGATACCGTTAGCATATTATTTAATGCACGCAAAGCACGCTCATGCACAGATGATGGAATAGTAATTTCAGGAACCTCGTAATAGAGCGCATTATAAATTTTTTCGAGGCTATTCATTTTCATGTACGGACACTCAGAACATCCACAGCTATTGGATTCTAGGGCAGGCGCTGGAATAATTTTTTTATGCGGCTCCGCTTGTTTCATTTTATAGAGTATACCCGCTTCTGTAGCTACAATAAACTCGTTGTGTTCCGACACCGTTACAAATTCTATAAGCGCTTTGGTAGAACCAATAAAAGAAGCTTTATCCAATATGCCTGGTAAGCACTCTGGATGTGCAATTAAAACAGCATTTGGATTGTCTATTTGTAACTGATTCAGTTTGTCTTGAGAGATATTTACGTGCACAATACAGGCACCATCCCAAAGCAAGAGTTCTCTACCCGTTACTTTTTGAACATATAAACCCAGGTTTTTGTCGGGTGCAAAAATTATTTTTTTATCTTTTGGAATAGCGTTTACCACATCCACTGCATTTGACGAAGTGCATATATAATCACTCTCTGCTTTAATTTCTGCCGAGCAGTTGATATAACTTACTACAACAGCATCTGGATGCTCCTTTTTAAAAGCCACAAAAGCATCTAGTGGCGTAGCGTCTGCTAAAGAACATCCAGCATGTAAATCAGGTATTAATACTTTAGCAACTGGGTTTAAAATTTTAGCAGTTTCTGCCATAAAATGCACGCCACAAAAAACAATCATTTTGGTATTGATTTCTTTAGATATTTTGGCAAGTGCATAACTATCTCCAATATGATCAGCAATTTTTTGGATATCTTCTGAAACATAATAATGCGCCAAAATGGTTGCATTTTTTTCTTTTTTGAGCGCCAATATCGCGTCCACTAAATTTACATTAGCTGGCACAGACCTACTCAAATACCCCACTTTGTTTACTTCTTCCTCAAATAACATTTATACTATTTTTAATGATATATCAATGGATCTAACTTGGTGCGTTAATGCACCCACCGAAATACAATCGATGCCTGAAATTAAGTATAGCTTAATATTATCAAGCGTAATACCCCCCGAAATTTCTAATTTTTTATCTGGCGCCATGCTGTTACGGTAATGGATGTATTTTTCTGACAACTCGGGTGTGTGATTGTCTATTAAAACACGGTTTACAATCTTGTGTTGAATAGCTACTAAAAATTCCTGTTCATTTTGCACTTCTACAATAACAGGAATGCTAGAATTTTGTTGACTGCAATACTGCATACAGTTGTCTAACGCTTGTGAAATACTGCCAGCCGCTTTAATATGATTGTCTTTAATTAAAATTTGGTCGTCGAGCCCAAATCTATGATTAACACCACCACCTATTACCACTGCCCACTTTTCTGGGAGTCTAAAATTGGGTGTTGTTTTGCGCGTATCGTAAATAGCAATAGTTGAGCCCTTAGCCAAGTCCACAAATTGTTTGGTCACGGTGGCAATACCACTCATGCGTTGCATAGAGTTTAATAGGATTCTTTCGGCCTTAAGTATGCTTGATAATGTACCAGTTATTTGACCAATACATACCGGCGTTTGATCAATAACATCACCATCATGATGGGTAAAATGTATTTGCAATGACGGATCTACGCAATTACAAATTTCTATAGCTAGTGACACGCCAGCTAGGGTGCAATTTTCTTTAACATAACAGTTTGCCACACCAATCGCATCATTATTAAAACTAGATAGTGTGGTAACGTCACCATCCCCAACATCTTCTTGTAATGCAAGTGTAATAAATGCCTGTATAGCTTCCGGATTATGATAACTACGATCTGTCATTGATTATTTTTGATCCAAAATTTTAATAGTTGCTTTTTCTAAACTAGATAGAACAGAGGATAGTGCAAATGGCGTGCGCTGAAAGAAAAATACAGTAATTAATTTTCTAGTAGGGTCCACCATATAAGCGGTATTAAAGGCACCGCCCCAAAAATAACTTCCTACTGATGCCTGATTTACAACCTGTCCTTTATTACTGGTTAACCCAACGCCTAAACCAAAATTATTTAGAGAAGGGAACCCTCCAAAAATAAATGTTTTAGTTCCCAACTGATTGGTGGTTAAAGAATCGATTAAATTTTTACTGAGTACTTTTTTATTTTTAACTGTGCCGCCGCTTAGTAAACAACTCAAAAATTTGGCATAGTCGTGCGTTGTTGAAACAAGTCCTCCAATGGCAGAAAAATAGTTGCTGTTTTGTTGCAAAGGATAATTGGCATCAAACACAGCAGGATCAACGGTAACAAGGGTTGTATCCGAAGATTTGTAGTAAAGCTCTACAAGCCTTGACGCTTTATTTTTAGGTAAATAAAAATAAGTTTCCTTCATTTGTAAAGGATCAAAAATATTATTTTTGAGATAGACTTCTAATGACAGTCCGGATACTTTTTCGATAAGTGCACCTATCACATTGGTACTAAGTCCATAACTGAAACGGTCACCGGGCTGATGCATAAGTGGCATTTGAGCTATTTGCTCCACTTCACTTGCAAGGGTTTTAAAATTGTTACTTAAAGACTTATCGAGGTTAAACTTTTTAAATAAGGCAGCATACTTCGGGTATTCGTCGATAGAACTAATACCAGACTGATGTGTAAGCAAATCTCTAATGGTAATGGGCCTTTGTAAAGGAACAAGAACCACTTGTTCTGGAGTGCCTGATACTACTTTCTGATTCTTAAATGCTGGAAAATAGTTTTGAATGGGGTCGTCTAATTGAATAAGACCTCTTTCTACCAGTTGCAAACAAGCTACTGATACAATCGCTTTTGTTTGAGAAGCAATTCTAAAAATAGACTGTGGAGTCATAGGCGTTTTTTGCGCCAAATTGGAAACGCCAAATGCTTTATCATACAAAACCACACCGTCTTTAATAATTAAACCAACAGCACCTGCCGTATTGTGCTTTTGTATTTGTAACTGTAAAATAGAGTCTATAGCCCTGAAATCTTGAGCCTTAAGCGAAGAAAAAGAAATTACTACAAGAAGTAATGCCAGATTTTTAAAAACATTCATTTTTAAGCGTTTGGCGAAAGTAAGCAATAACTCGAAATTGTAGTATTAAATTTTATGAGTGGAATTTGTATATTTATCGTGTACAAAAAATAGAAGTATGAAAAAACTGTCATCGTATAAATTTTTGATCAAACAAATTCTATTGCTTTTTGTATTCATAAGCTGTTACGCTGCAAATGCGCAACCATTTATTAACGAAATCAAGGCATTTAGAAAAACAGATTCTATTACTACGCCTCCAAAAAATGCAGTTTTGTTAATAGGTAGCTCAAGTTTTACAAAATGGAAAGATGTACAAGATTATTTTCCAGCACATACCATGCTCAATAGAGGCTTTGGCGGATCATCCCTAACAGATGTGATTTATTATGCCAACGATGTAATACTCAAATACAAACCCAAGCAAATACTCATTTATTGTGGCGAAAATGATATAGCTGGATCAAGCTCTGTAACTGCTGATACCGTTTTGGAAAGATTTAAAACACTCTATTCAATTATCAGATCCAAATTTAAAAAAGTACCCATCGCTTTCATATCCATGAAGCCTAGCCCCAGTAGAGAAAAGTATTTAGCAACCATGCAAAAAGGAAACGCGCTTATTAAATCGTTTATGGAGCAGCAAAAAATCTCTAGCTACATCGATGTATATAGCAGCATGCTTGATGCAAATGGGAAAGCACTTACCCATATTTTTATTGCAGACAAACTACACATGAATGCAGAAGGTTATAAAATATGGCAGGGTGTTATAGCGCCTTATTTGGTGAAGTAAAAGTTTGTACTTTGGCGTTAAAAATGCACAGGCATAAACTTCGAATTCCTGCTTAACCTAAATGCAGGTGTTGGCACTTTAATATAATTGAGCACGTGCGCAAGGCTTTGCCAGAAAGGCTTTTTAGGAAGCAAGCCCTTAAAATCGATATCTGGGGCCAAATAAAATTCATACCCACCTTTACCCCAATCTGAAGTTCCACCAGGCATATTAATATAATAATTATTAAGGGTTTGATCTACGCCAATTCCAACAGAAATACCAAGCCATTTTGGCCACTTACTTGATGGCTTATACCGGCGAGGATTATAGGTGAGCCAAAATGTAGAATTCATATAGTCGTCTTGAAAATTACTTTCACGCTTAATATAATCGTAATAGTAATTATCCTTCCGATAATAACTATACTTGATGTCTACGGCTTTTAAGAATTTACTTTTAGACTGAAAGTAAGGATAAAAACTTCCGAGCGATCCACTCATCCAATCATACACAC
>JAOASV010000101.1 GCA_030158535.1 Sediminibacterium sp. | reverse complement strand
AATTGGTCGTATTTTCTTTGTTGTAGAAGCCATCTGTGTTTTTGCAACATTTTCATTACTCTATGTCATTATTTCGAATCACTATTTCGAATATAAGTATGCATACATGCATAGTGACAAGTCTTTACAGCCAGAATATTTACTGAGTTGTTTTTGGGAAGGTCAAGAAGGGAGTTTTATGCTTTGGAGTTTTTGGCATTGTGTGTTAGGAATTGTAATCATGCTCACTGCAAAAAAATGGGAGGCGGGCGTAATGTCTGTGATCTCTTTTGCACAAGTGCTTTTGGCGTCAATGGTATTAGGCGTTTATTTATTTGGCCATAAAATTGGGTCTAGTCCTTTTTCTCTTTTAAGAAATGAAATGGATTGGCCAATTCTTAGCAGACCCGATTATTTAACGCTTATTAAAGATGGTACAGGATTAAATACGCTTTTACAAAATTATTGGATGGTGATTCATCCGCCTATATTGTTTTTAGGATTTGCTAGTACCATTATTCCATTTGGATACGCAATGGCTGGCTTTATGCGCAAGTCTCATGATTGGCTAAAATCTGCAATTCCTTGGGCTTCTTTTTCGGCGGCTATTTTAGGACTTGGTATTATGATGGGTGCTGCTTGGGCTTATGAAAGTTTGTCTTTTGGAGGCTATTGGGCATGGGATCCTGTAGAAAATGCATCACTCGTACCTTGGTTAACACTTGTTGCTGGACTGCATACCAATATGATTGCAAAAAGTACGGGTTACTCTTTGCGTCCTACTTATTTCTTTTACATCGTTTCTTTTTTATTGATTTTATACTCTACTTTTTTAACGAGAAGCGGCATACTTGGTGACACTTCGGTGCACGCCTTTACAGATTTAGGCATGAACACACAGCTACTTGTGTTTTTACTCATTTTTGTAATACCAGCATTTACCATTTTTGCTATTCGTTACAAGTCTATTCCATCTATTGCAAATGAGGAAGCCACTAGTAGTAGAGAGTTTTGGATGTTTATTGGATCGTTGGTACTCTTTTTAGCGGGTATGGTCATTATTGCCAAAACGTCTACACCTGTTGCCAATAAATTATTTGGCACCAATATTGCACCTCCTGAAGATCCAGAATTTGCCCACAACCAAATTCAAATTTTTGTAGCAATTGTTTTAGGGCTTTTAACAGCGGCAACGCAGTTTTTAAAATATAAGTACACCGATACCCAAAAGTTTATAAAAAATATTGCTTGGCCTGTATTAGCAGCAGCGGTTATTAGTTTACTTATTGCATTTTTTGGTGACGTGAATTATACTAAAAAAGGTCCTGTATTTTTATTTGCTATTCACCTGGCCATCTTTACCGCTGTATATGCTGTTACAGGAAATTTATCTTATATCTGGCTCGTGTTAAGAGGAAAATTAAAAGCGGCAGGTGCTTCTGTGGCACACGTTGGCTTTGGCATGATACTAGTAGGTATTTTAATTTCTTCTGCGAAAAAAACAGTATTAAGTTGGAATACAACAGGTATTACGCCACTTGCACAAGCAGCTCCTGGCGATAAAAACCCAGCTGGTAACCCCGCCGAAAACCTAACCCTTTTTAAAGGTGTCGAAACCGACATGGGTAAGTTTATGGTTAACTACAAGCGAGATACGCTTAATGAAGCTGACCGTAAAAAATATTACGAAATATCTTTTAAAGCAAAAGACGGTTCTGAATCGTTTAACTTATACCCTGATGTAATTAAAAACAACAAGGGTATGGAAGGCTTTGCTGCCAACCCAGCTAGCAAGCACTATTGGTACAAAGACATTTTTGTGTACATCACTTCGTTTCAACAAAATGACGCTTCAGATACCACTCGTTTTGTAGACAAGGACATCAAAGTGGGAGATACTATTTATTACAGTAATGGACTCATGGTTTTAAAAAGTGTATCCATTAATCCAGCTTCTAAAAAAGATTTATTACTGCCTGGTGAAACCGCTTTATTTTTAGATGTTGACGTTACTGCTAGGGATGGCCGAAAATATGCTGCGATGCCTGGTATAGCGATTGACAATTCGAGTATTCGTCAAATTTCTGATACGGTAGTGGCGCAATCATTAGTACTTCAGTTTAATAAAGTAATTGATCAGGATAAAGGCATACTTCAAATGGGCGTTAAAGAATCTGGTTCGATCACTGATTTGATTACGTTAAAAGTGTACGAATTCCCAATGATTAATATTTTATGGTTAGGCGTTATTGTAATGGTTGTAGGTTTTGTGATGTCCATTATTCAGCGCTATAAAAGCTTAAAAAATAAACTCACTATTTCTTAATTGAATACATGCAGCCAACACGAAAACATATTATTTGTTTGGTGCTTTTTGTTTTTGCTGCAGGTACAACTATAAATGCTCAACAGCGTGGCCCCCTCGATACCATGCGTGTGCATGCATATATCACACCAGAAGGTGATACCATTCCAGAATCTATACTGCCGCCAGTAGAAGTATTTGCAAAGCTCACGGGGCATTGGAAAAACTATTGGGCCGATTGGACTAGGCTCCGAAACGCCGTATACGTTACGTATCCGTATGCTATTGCAGCGAGCCGTGTCATGAACGAAGTAAATGCCAAACTAATTGGTGTAACCGATAAGAAAAAGCGTAAAGCCATTATCAAATCTCGCGAAAAGGAACTCAAAAAAGAATTTGCAGATCAGCTGGTAAAATTATCTGTGTATCAAGGAAAGGTATTAATGAAACTCATTAACCGTCAAACAGGGAATAACTGCTACGAAATTATTGCAGAATACAAAGGCTTTTTTAACGCAGCATTTTGGCAAACCATTGCCTTTGTTTTTGGCAGTAATTTAAAGCAACCGTACAATCCATCCGGAGATGATGCCGACATGGAAAAAATTGTCAAGGACGTAGAAAAAATGTATGGATATAAGAGCTAGCGGTATTGGTAGAGCAGTGATTTAAATTGGTCTCTAGGTATCATTTGAGCGCCTAAGCTCTCTAAATGTTCGGTGTAAATTTGACAATCAATTAAAACAATACCTTCTTGTTCTA
>JAOASV010000100.1 GCA_030158535.1 Sediminibacterium sp. | reverse complement strand
GAGCTGGATTAGCTGCTATCGGTGCTGGTATCGGTATCGGTCAGATTGGTAAAGGTGCAGTAGAAGGTATTGCACGTCAGCCAGAAGCTGCTAATGAAATCCGTTCAAACATGATCGTAGCTGCAGCTTTCGTAGAGGCAGTTGCATTGTTTGCAGTGGTAGTAGCCCTTTTGGGTAACGGCTAGTCCGTAAAATTTTATACAAGGTCTCGCGCAAAGGGCAACAGACCTTGTATTTTTTCAAGATTTTTTTTAATTAAGATAAATGTCTTTTATGTTGTTAGAGATCAATCCGCTGGTATTACCTGATATCGGACTTGTATTCTGGAACACCGTTGCATTCCTTTTACTACTCGTAGTGCTCGGAAAATTTGCATGGAAACCTATTTTAAAAGCGATCAATGATCGTGAGCAAGGTATCGAAGATGCTTTAGCAAAGGCCGATAAAATGAAATCTGAATTAGCAGCGATGCAATCAGAAAACGAGGCTTTACTTGCGAAGGCGCGTGAAGAAAGAGCTACTTTAATCAAAGAAGCAAAAGAAACCGCTGACAAAATGGTTGCAGAGGCTAAAGAAAAAGCAAAAGCGCAGTACGATGGTATTGTTGCTGATGCACAAGTTGCCATCAATCAACAAAAAAATGCTGCTCTAACAGATGTAAAAAATCAAGTGGGTGCTCTTGTTATTGAAGTAGCTGAAAAAGTGTTACACAAAGAACTAAGCAACAAAGCGGCACAAGAAACGTATATCAACGAATTAGCTGAAGGCGTTAAATTAAACTAAGCAAAATGCCCAATCCAAGATTAGCAAGCAGGTATGCAAAAAGTTTATTAGACTTAGCCATTGAAAAAGGGCAGTTAGATGCAGCTTATGCAGACATGAAATATTTGCAGGCAGTATGTGCGGCTAGTGCAGAATTTGTAAATCTTTTGCGTAGCCCAATTATTAAGGCCGATCAAAAAAATAGCATTATTACAGCAGTTACTACTGGAAAGGTTAGTGAACTTACGGCTTCTTTTAATAACCTACTTGTTAGAAAAGGAAGAGAAAGTGATTTGCCTGAAATTGCAACTGCATTTGTAGAACAATACAATGCTTTAAAAGACATTCATAAAGTTACACTCACTACTGCTGTAGAAGTAAGTGCTGATTTACAAAATGCCATTGCACAAAAAGTAAAAACAGCGCATTCATTTGCAAGTGTAGAATTAGAATCAAAAGTAGATCCTTCATTAATTGGTGGATTTGTACTTGAGTTTGATAACAACTTAGTAGATGCAAGTGTAGTTAGAGATTTAAGAGATATTAAAAAACAATTTCAGCAGAACTTGTATGTTCAGCAGATGTAATAAACAATAACAAATCATCATTTATAAATAGAATATCATGGCCGACATTAAACCCGATGAAATATCAGCGATACTCAGACAGCAACTAAGCAATTTTAATGCAAGTGCTGATTTAGAGGAAGTAGGTACCGTATTACAAGTGGGAGACGGTATTGCCCGTGTATATGGCCTTAACGGCGTACGCAGTGGTGAACTAGTAGAATTTGAAAATGGAACCAAAGCCATTGCCCTTAACCTTGAAGAAGACAATGTGGGTGTGGTATTGATGGGCGAAAGTGGCTCTATCAAAGAAGGTGCAAAAGTTAAAAGAACTGGTAAGATTGCCTCTATCAAAGTTGGTGAAGGTGTTGTTGGTCGTGTAATCAACACATTAGGTGAGCCTATCGATGGTAAAGGTCCAATTGCTGGTGAATTATATGAGATGCCACTTGAGCGTAAAGCGCCGGGTGTAATTTATCGTGAGCCAGTTAAAGAACCATTACAAACAGGTATCAAAGCAATTGATGCCATGATTCCGGTAGGTCGTGGTCAACGTGAGCTCGTAATTGGTGACCGTCAAACTGGTAAAACTGCCATTTGTGTTGATACCATTATCAATCAAAAAGAATTTTACGATGCAGGCAAGCCTGTATATTGTATATATGTAGCGATTGGTCAAAAAGCGTCTACTGTTGCTGGTGTTATGAAAACCCTAGCTGACAATGGTGCTATGGCATACACGACTATTGTTGCTGCTCCTGCTGCTGATCCAGCTCCATTACAATTCTACGCTCCATTTGCTGGTGCCGCTATTGGTGAGTACTTCCGTGATACCGGTAGACCTGCTTTAATTGTATTTGATGACTTATCTAAGCAAGCAGTTGCTTACCGTGAGGTATCACTACTATTAAAAAGACCTCCTGGACGTGAAGCATATCCTGGTGACGTATTCTATTTGCATAGCCGTTTATTAGAGCGTGCCGCAAAAGTTATCGCAAATGATGAGGTTGCTAAAAACATGAACGACTTACCAGCTTCTATCAAGCATTTGGTAAAAGGGGGTGGTTCATTAACGGCACTTCCAATTATCGAAACACAAGCGGGTGACGTTTCTGCATATATCCCTACCAACGTAATTTCTATTACCGATGGTCAGATTTTCTTAGAAGGTAACTTATTTAACGCAGGTATTCGTCCAGCGATTAACGTAGGTATCTCTGTAAGTCGTGTGGGTGGTAATGCGCAGATTAAGTCAATGAAAAAAGTAGCAGGTACCCTTAAATTAGACCAAGCTTTATACCGCGAGTTAGAAGCGTTCTCTAAATTTGGTGGAGACCTTGATGCTGCTACTAAATCTGTAATTGACAAAGGTGCACGTAACGTAGAAATCTTAAAGCAAGCTCAGTACACGCCATTTACCGTAGAAAAGCAAGTTGCTATCATTTACTTAGGTACACAAGGTTTGCTTCGTGAAGTAGCTGTTAAAAATGTAAAAGAATTTGAAGCTCATTTCTTAATGGAAATGGAAAACAAGTTACCTGAAGTTTTAGCTGCCTTCAAAAAAGGAGATTTACCTGAAGATGGCCTTAACAAAATGGTTGAATTAGCTAAAGGTTTAATGCCTCAATACAAATAATAGCACTGTCTATATTTTTAAAAGCCTCCACGTTTGTAGACTGCCCCCAAAAAGTTAGACACTTAATGGGGGCATTTTTATGAATAAACGA
>JAOASV010000099.1 GCA_030158535.1 Sediminibacterium sp. | reverse complement strand
TCTATGTCTAATGGACTTTGTTTTTGTACGGGATCATTTGGTGTAAGACCCAATAACAATTTGCCTGGCATGGTTAGTAATTTTGGTGACCGCATCAATTTTATTCATTTGCGCAGCACCAAACGAAATGACAGAGGCGACTTTTTTGAAGACAATCATTTAGAAGGCGACGTAGATATGTACCGTGTGGTCAAAGAAATTATTGAAGTAATGCGTAAGCGAAACCTTTCAATTCCTATGAGGCCCGATCACGGACATCAAATGCTGGATGATTTGAAAAAAACAACCAACCCAGGTTATTCTGCTATTGGAAGACTCAGGGGTCTTGCAGAATTAAGAGGATTAGAAATGGGGATTATTAAGAGTTTGTATTATTGACAACCCTTTTTGCGCTGTATATTTTCCTGTAACTATTTTTTTGTTTTGAATATGGATTTTAAAATCCAGGTTCCAATTTTTTGGCCATGCGGCTAGCCATTGTGTCTGATTTATTTCAGATTGCACAAGCATATTTTGAAGCGCACGCATATTAACGGTGCCATGGTCTTGATCTGGTACCCAGTCATAATTGGGTCCCCAAAATGCAGAGAAGCGGCTACCACTATGTTTGGTAGTAAAATTATGAACCACCATTTTTTTAGCCTCATCTGTTAAGCCTAAATAAGCTGCAAAAATTGGGTCTTGCTGCCAGCCGCTAAAATCATTATTGGCTTTATGGTTCCAAGCTAAAATGGCTTCTTCTATTTTTGGCTTACCAACACCTATTAAACGGTAAGGGAAAACGGCATATAGTTCTGGTTTTTCTACATTGGTTCGGGGTCCAAGGTTATAACCGGCAGCGAGTGCCGTTTGTTTATCAATAATGCGCGTTGGTAAAGGTGGCAACTCCGAATGTAAAGCTTGTACTTTTTTTATAAAGCCAGGGTCATGAATTATATTTTTATATGCGGTTATTTTTTCAAGTACCGTTGTAAGTCCTGCAATTTCTGGTAGTGGATTAATAACGCCTTCAAAATAAGATTCTAAAGCTTGCGCTGGCTGAATAGTAATATGATTTGCGCTATCTTTTTTATAGTGCGCATTATAAAATAAAATGGTTTCTTTTATAAATGGAAGATGCTCTTTTATAAAAGTGTTTTTATCATTTGTAAACTCATAGTAATCGATCATGAGTTTAGACAATTCCAAGCTGCCTTCCCATAAATAACGGATGTACATGTTTTCAGAAACGCCATCAGCTAATTTTTTTCTATCCCATCCGTAATTGTCATTGGTGTAAGTACCCCAGGGTGTCATGGTTTCAGGAAAGTAAGCGCCTTCGTGTTTAAAATATTTTTGTGTTCTAAATTTAGCTAGGGGCAGCGCATCGGTGTACATTTTAAAGAGTGGCTTTATGAGTTCAAAATCTCCGCTATATAACATCGAATAATAGGGGAGTCTTGTATTTTGAAACCAATAATTAGCGCCCCAGTCTCTAAAGTCAGCGTCATAACCTGTTAGGTTTCTTTTACCCATACTTTCATCAACGTCTACCGTAAAAATGGATCCATTAAATTTAATAGGAAGGCCTCCTCTTCCAGCACAAGCATTCATGTAGCGCTGAAGTTGATATCCTTGTGTGATAGCAAAAGTTTCTTTTTTTGTTTGTTCGCTGCTATCTCCAGAAGTGACAATCATATAATGGGCATTCCAAAATTTTGCCCACCAATTTTTATGTGCATTGAACCTTTGGGTTGCAGGTCTTTCACTCGTTTTTTTATGAAGCGCTATTGCGAATTTTTTCCATTCTAAAATATTAGCTGTTTGCTTTTTAAGCACGGTAATATTAATCTCAAATTCATTTTTTGACTTGGTACTAACTATTTCATTGACACTAACAACGGCCCCAAAGTTTTGGTATAAGAGGGGGTCTTTGCCAATTTCATTAAACTTTGAGAGGTTTTGATTGTCTAAGGTAGACTGCCAAATGGATGATTTATTTTGGTGAACCCAAATAAGCCTATTGTTGTTTTCAAGTATCGTATCTCTTTCTCTTAATAGCGGAAAGGGAGCGCCCATCATACCATAAGCACTTCTTTTTTCTCCACCTTGCAAAGTGTCCACTTTATTACGCCAGATTAAATTTTTGATGTTTAAAGTAACGTTTGTACTTGCTTTTCCGGTTATGGTAATGGCTGGGTTGTTGGCATCTGCAAAAATGGTAATGGATATACTTTGTTTTTTTGCATTGGTGGCATTTATAATAATGCTGCCGGTTTGTATATCGAGTGTTTGGGAAAATGTTGCGCCATCCAGTATAGAAGGGCTGGTACTCATGGATATTTTCCCAATTTTTAAAAGCCTACCAATTTCGGAATAGGCGTCTGTTTTTGAAATATACAATTGTAATACACCGCTGCTATCCACCCATACATTGGCGCCAATGTCACCATTACCAATAGGCATAGAGCCAGAAGGTCCACAACTTTGTGAGTTCCACGCTACGTTGTATGGCGCAAGTTTCACTTGCGCCATACAAGCCCATGGCCTAAAAAAAATCGCCAGCACCACAAAACCCACGCACATACTTCGAAACAATCGCGCGCGCAACAACACGCACAATCCACCAACTAAATTTTCTTTTCGCATATCCAATTAATTTCGATACTTATTTTTATAGAGTCCCATTTTGTCAAATGGGACAGGTTCAAATCCTTTTATTTTTTTAAATACTTCTGATGTAGGAAGTAGTGTAAAATTTTCATGTTCGGCATCTACAAAGCCCGGATTAGTGGTGCATCTGTAATTGTCTCTTTCTGTAATGGTCGCGTATTGCCCACCAATTAATTTGGTAGGACTTGCTGGGCCACCAATAATTAGGTTGTCTGCAAATACGTTACGGTTGGCACGCATGGCTTTCCACTGCTTAGTACCTGGTATGGTATCTAAATAGTCGAGTAGCCCAGGATACTTACTAGCGTATGGTTCTGTGGTATAGGAAATGCTTTTTGTTAAGCGCACTCTAATAAGGCCTTCTTCTCCAAACATCGATTTTTCGGAACCTGCTGCCCAGGTATAGTAGTGC
>JAOASV010000098.1 GCA_030158535.1 Sediminibacterium sp. | reverse complement strand
ATCAGGATTCTTTTTAAGGTTATTAAACGCACCTACATAGTACACAAGCTTAAAGTAAGCATTTACGAAAATCTCTTTTTTGAACTTGTCTACACCCATTTTAGTGTACACCGCGTCTAATTCATCTAGTAAGGTTACAATCTGAGCGGTATCAGTAGTGCTTTTTAATGCAGCACGCTTAAAAAAGCTATACGGTTGTGGCTTGTCCGGAAAAGCTACCATGTATGCTCTTGCATACTCAATAGTTTCTGCAAATGCACCTGCGTTAAATGCAGTTGATGATAATTTGTAATGATCCGCTTCTGTTAAAGCACCTTTCATTTCTAGTTGACGCTTCATCCATTTTAACTGCTCACCATACGCTTTTGCACGACCAAAAATATCGGCAGCAGTACTCATGTAGGCAATTTTATTTTGCTTAACAGTATCGAGTGAAATTGCTTTTTCGATATATGCAGAAGCCTGCGCTTCGCTACCCGGAAACTTAGTCAATACTTTTACGCCTAATTCATAGTCGGCAGGCTGAATATCGGTGGCAGCAGCCTTATCAAGGAATCCTTGGATATAGGTTTTTGCTTGTACAGAGTCACCTAAACGGTCGTAGTTATAAGCATACACAACGGCAATACGTGGCACTTGTGACATACCAAGTCCAGCTTCTAATTCTTTTAGTTTTGCTAAAGACTCTGAATATTTTCCAGCTCTAAATAAATAGTCAGCAAATAAAATTTCGTTGCGTGGATCTTTATCTGCAGTGCTTACAAATTTGTCTAAATAATCTTTTGCTTTGTTTACATCTTTATCAGAGTAGTAACGGTATAGTGCGTAGTAAACTGGCGGAAAACTAGCATCTGCCGCAATGGCTTTATTGAAAAATTCTTCAAACAAATCTTTGTTGTTTTGAGATTGGTAGATTTTACCAATTCTGTAAAATGCACGTGCATTTTTTGGATCACGAGAAGCTGCTTCCGTAAAAGCTTTTACGGCTTCACCACCATTTTCACCACCCATTCGTAAATAGTTGATACCAATGTTCACAAAAACATCAGCAGGGGCTAATTCCTGGTCTGCAGCAAGCTTTAGTTTTTCGATGGCATATACGTGATCGCCTTGATTAGCACCTACGCTAGCGTTGGCACGACCAATTGCATTTAATACCGCGCTATTTACACGACCCTTAAATTTTCCTTTGGTTTCGGTAGCAGTGGTAATAGCCTGCTCAAACTTTTGCTTAATGCTATTGATGTCGCCACCTTGTAATAACTCAATATGCGCAAGGCCAACTACTAATAATGGATCGTTAGGAATATCCTGAATCCCTTTTTGGTACACTTCCTTTGCACTATTTACATCTTCTGGTTTTGGTGTTTCACCAACCTCAGAAACAATGAGTGCTTGACCATACCAATACACCACTTGAGGGTCTTTTGAATTGGCGTCATACGCAGCTTTTAATGAAGTACGCGCACTCTTGTATTTTTCATAATCGAGATGTCTAATTCCTTCCGAAACTTGAGCCATCAAACACTGAACAGCTAAAAGTGCTGTTACCATCAAAGAAACAATCTTCTTCATTTGCCTGTTTTTATAGTTGTTTTTAATCTGCGTCTTTTATTGTTCCGGTGCGTCTGCTAAATCCCATTTTTGCGGGGACCAAACTTGCGCGCCTAAAAATCAATTGTCCTCTTTCGAGACTCATAAAATTCATAAATCCTGTTCCAAGTCCTGTAGCATTTTCTTTTAAGATATAATACACCGGACGAGAAAGTGCGTACTGACCTCTCGAAATGGTTGCCTGCGAAGGTCTAGCATACAAACCTTTTTCTTCGCACTTGGTACATTCTACAAGGCCTAAATTTACTTTTTTTAAATATTCAAGTTGCGTTGCATTGTACGAATCACCAATCCAGCTAAGTCCTACAAAGCCAATAGCATCCGCTCTTTCGGCTACTTTTGCTAAAACGTCTTGGCTATTTTTTGCAGCTACTACATTGGATCCGAATGGAGCTCCATGTAAAATTGTATCACGCAAATACCGAACCGTACTGGTAGCAGAATTTCCATCCATAACTACCGTCGTTGCTGTTTGGCCACTTAAAATTTTACGCAGCTTTTCAACGTTGAATACACTGTCTTTTCCTGCCCTGTTATAAATAATAGCAACTGCATCATATGCGAGTTCACCATATAAAACGGGGTATGACAATTGATTTTCAAAGAACATATCCTCCTGTTTATTGAGCCCTCTAGCTACAATTACCATTCGGGTGCTATCTTCTTGTAAGTCTCTAAAACAATCCGCTTCCGATTTGTAAGTGACTTCAATTTTTGTATTCGGAAAAGACGAGTGGTGCACTTTTATTTGCTGCTCCATCACCGGCTTAAAACTCTCATCTACGCTGATATGAATGGTACCCGCTGTAGGAGAATCCTCCGAAGTTATTTTTGTGTTGTTATTGCCACAAGACATTGTTAAAAAAACAACGCTTACAACTGCCCAATTTCGCCACGTCTTTTTCATACACACAATTTTAAGGCTAATAGTTTGGATAGACCCCTCTATACAATCTAAAACCACCATACAATAAACAAATACCACCAAATAGATACCTAAATAATGGGTCTACATCTACGAATTGCATGATGCCAAATTTTGCTCCAAAAAACATCACTACGGCCATGCCTAAAATCAACGATGACATCGAAAAATCATAGATTCTCCGCATCAAAATATAACTTTTCGCGTGTTTAGACCTAAAATCGTTATCCATTTAACAATAAGTTTTTAATGGGGTGAGCAATTTACTTAATTATTTAAAAAAATCACCCTCTTTTTTAACCTCAGTTTGCAATTTATTGTCTGATTTATAATTAGATAGGGTAAGATTCAAATTCCATAAACCAGTAAATCAGCCCCATTTTGCAAGACTTTGGTATCTTTGCAGTCATAACCAACCCATTTTATGAGCAAACCTTCCCTACCTCAAGGTACCCGAGATTTTAGTGCTGCTGTTGTTCATAAACGTGGTTATATCCTCCAAACCATCCAAAAAGTGTTCGAACTATATGGTTTTCAACCACTTGAGACACCTGCCATGGAAAATCTGGAGACTTTAATGGGAAAATATGGCGAAGAGGGCGATAAGCTTATTTTCAAGATTTTAAACAATGGGTTGGACAATCCTGCTAAACAGGAGGCAACCACAGCCGCTTTTCAAAAAGTACTGGACGGTAAAAGCAGTAAAGACCTCACCGAAAGAGCACTCCGATACGATTTAACCATACCCTTTGCACGCTACGTGGCCATGAATCACGCGCAGTTAACCATGCCTTTTAAGCGTTACCAAATGCAACCGGTTTGGAGAGCCGATCGTCCACAAAAAGGAAGATACCGTGAGTTTTACCAGTGCGACGCTGACGTTGTAGGAAGCAGCAGTTTATTAAATGAATTAGAGCTCACACATATTTACGCATCGGTATTTGAAAAATTAAAACTACCGGTAGAGATCAGAATCAATAGCCGAAAAATTTTAGTGGCACTTGCAGTAATATGTGGCGGCGCCGATAAAATGATTGACATTACCGTTGCTATTGATAAGCTTGATAAAATTGGTATCGAAAAAGTAAAAGAAGAATTAAGTGGTCGTGGTCTTGACGCAAATCAAATTTCCACCATCGAAAAATATTTACAAATTAGCGGTTCTAACACTGAAAAAGTAAATCAGTTAACAGCGCTTATTGGCGGCGTTCCAGAAGGTAAAGAAGGGCTCCAAGAAATCAATACTTTACTCGAACATTTTACAGCGTTCCCAAATGTAAATTTGGTAGCAGATTTTACTTTAGCGCGCGGCCTCAATTATTACACCGGGATCATTTTTGAGGTAAAAGCTTTAGGGGTGAGTATGGGCAGTATTGGTGGTGGTGGACGCTACAACGATTTGACAGGACTCTTTGGTGTCAAGGATATCCCGGGTGTTGGCATAAGTTTTGGCGTAGACCGTATTTACGATGTACTAGAAGAATTAAATGCATTTCCGGACACCATTGTAACGGGTACTAAGGTATTATTTTTTAATGCCGGTGCTACTGAAAGTGCAAGTGCTTTTTTACTATTACAAGAACTTAGAAATAGAGGTATTGCTGCCGAAATTTTTCATGAACAAGCAAAATTTGACAAGCAGTTTAAATACGCCGAAAAAAAGAATATTGGTTACGTCGTAATCATTGGAGAAAACGAACTATCGGCTGGCACATGTGTCGTTAAAAACTTGACTACAGGTACACAAGAAACCATTAGCAGAGAAGCCCTACTAACCTATTTGTTTTAAGAAAGTAAGTTGCTAAAATTAGCGCGTGAGGTAGTACATCTTTTCATCTACAAAAGATGCAGCTTCTACCTTAACGGCTTCAAGTACCATTCCATTTGCATTGATGGCAAGCCCAACAATTTTTTTATTGCTGTCTCTTTTGAATACAACAGGTGCCTGAAACTCAGCAATAAAAAACTGATCTTCTCCCGTTTTTTGAAGTACAAAAGACCCCATCGCAGAGCCTGCAACAAGAGCGCCATTGTCTGCAGAAATTACAACTTCCTGAACCGGACTACCTTCTGCAAATTTAAATTTACCCGTAAACTGCGTTAATGTACTGTCTTGCGCCTGAATGCTTATAAAAACGCCAAGTAATAAAGTGCTTAGTAAAAGGATCTTTTTCATAGGTATTGGTTAAAAGTTGTAGTCAAATATAACCATCTAGGCCGCAAATTGTTGCCTCTGAGCCCGTTATTTTTAAGTTATTAGTGCCTTTAAAGGTATCTTTGCAGTTATGAACAGGGAATTACCAAATATTAGGCATTTGAGCCTAGGCGAGTTAACGGAGTATTTTGAGGGGCTGGGCGAGAAAAAATTTAGAATTCAACAGGTACACGAGTGGCTTTGGCAAAAGCATGCGCATTCTTTTGATGACATGACCAACCTAAGCAAAGAACTACGCGCCAAATTAAACGAGACATTTATTTTACCCGCATTAACCATCGATAAAACCCAGGTGAGTGAAGATGGTACGGTAAAATCTAGATTTAAAACATTTGACAAGCATTTTATTGAAGGCGTTTTAATTCCTACCGAAGAAAGAAAAACAGCCTGCGTTTCTTCACAAATTGGCTGCAGCTTAAGTTGCAAGTTTTGTGCTACCGGCACCATGGACCGCAAAAGAAATTTAACCTACGACGAAATTTATGATCAGGTCGTACTACTCAATAAAGAAAGCGAAAGAATTTTTGAAAAGAAATTAAGCAATATTGTTTTTATGGGTATGGGTGAGCCCCTACTTAATTATGACAACGTGCTTAAAGCAGTTGAGCGCATTTCTGCAGAAGACGGCCTATTTATGAGCCCACGTAGAATTACGGTTTCGACAGCGGGTGTTTCAAAACAAATTAGAAAACTAGGTGACGATAAAGTGCGTTTCAAATTAGCCTTATCATTACACGCTGCCAACGACAAAAAGAGAAACGAAATCATGCCTATCAACGAAACCAATAATATCAAGGTTTTGGTGGATGCCATGAATTATTTTTATAAGCAAACTGGAAACGAAATCACGTTCGAATACATTTTATTTAAGAATTTTAATGATTCTCAAAAAGATGCAGAAGAACTGGTAAAATTATTCCGTCAAGTGCCCGCAGACCTTGTAAACATTATCGAATACAACCCTATCGATACGTTTAACATGACAAAGCCAGACGAAGAAGGCATCGAAGATTTCATGAACTACCTAGAAGCCAATCGTGTAAATGCCCGCCTCAGAAGAAGCAGGGGTAAAGACATTGATGCCGCTTGTGGTCAGTTAGCGAATAAGGGTAAATAATTACCAAACATCCTGTTGAAAAACAGCAAAACAATTGTATGCAAAAAAGAACCGACAACTTCAGCAAATTTGCGAACCAGAAAAAAGGTAGCGCAGTAAAAGAAGCCTTCAGACAAGAGAAGAAAAAAATCAAACAAGAAGCTAGAGCCGCTGGCGAAGAAATGCGCCAACGCAAAAAAGATAAAATGCGTGGGCTTGTAACAGAGCCTCTCAAAAAATCGACAAAGCCAGGTGCACGAAAAGGAGCACCCGCATCAAGAGATGCAGCTTCTAGAGGCGAAAGTGCAGCAAGACCAAGTGCGGCTGCAGCAACTACAAGACCTACTGGATCTGCAAGACCCATCACTCCAGCAAAAACATCTAGAGGTAAAGAGTTTCAAGCTACTCCAGTAGCTGGTATGCCCGCCCCTATTGCGCTAAAAACAGCAGAGCAAATGCCGCTCAATAAATTTATTGCGCATGCAGGTGTGTGTGGACGTAGAGAAGCAGCAGAGCTTGTAAAGGGTGGTAAAGTAGTCGTGAATGGCGATAAAATATTTGAGCCTGGTTTTAAAGTTGCACAAACAGATAAAGTAATTGTAAAAGGTAAGCAGGTATACCTACAAAAAAATGCCGTTTATATTTTACTCAATAAACCCAAAGATTATATCACTACTGCAAGTGATCCGGAAGGACGCAAAACAGTACTAGATATTATTAAGGGTGCTACACCAGAAAGAGTATATCCGGTGGGCCGTTTGGACCGTAACACTACAGGTGTTTTATTACTTACCAATGATGGTGAACTAGCACAAAAACTAACGCATCCATCTTTTGAAATTAAAAAAATATACGAGGTTACACTTGATAGACCCGTTGCTAAAAAAGACTTAGAAGCAGTATTAGCAGGTGTTACACTAGAGGATGGTTTTGTAGCAGCAGACGCTTGTGGCTATGCAAACGCAAAAGATAAAAACGTAGTAGGTATTGAAATTCATAGTGGTCGTAACAGAATTGTACGCCGCATATTTGAACATTTAGGATACGATGTACGTGGCTTAGACCGCGTTATGTTTGCCAATTTGACCAAAAAAAATGTGGACCGCGGCAAGTACCGTTTCTTACAAGAAAAAGAGGTACGCTTACTTAAATTCATGAACAAATCATTTGTTCGTAAATCAAAAGAAGAAGAAGCTTAATTTTTATCCAACCCTGTTTAACGTAAATTTTTGCAATGCGCTTATCCGTATTATTTGAAAACGACGCATTTATTGTAATTGATAAACCTTCAGGACTCTTAAGTATTCCGGACAGGTTTGGTATTGAAATTTCTGTAAAAGAAATATTACGCCAACAATTTGGAAATATATTTACCGTGCACCGTCTTGACAAAGACACCAGTGGTGTAATTGTTTTTGCAAAAACCGAAGAAGCGCACCAAGCACTCTCTGTATTATTTGAAGGAAGGGATGTAGAAAAACATTACGTAGGCCTTGTACTAGGAAATCCTGTAAATGATGAAGGCAGTGTGGATGCGTCTATTATGGAGCATCCGGGTAAGAACGGGAAAATGGTTACCCATGTAAAAGGTAAACCCGCTTTAACAGATTATAAAGTAGTAGAAAGATTTAAAAAATACGCCTGGCTTTCGCTACAAATTCATACGGGTAAAACGCATCAGATTCGTGTACACATGCAGCATATTGGAAGCCCCATTGCTTGTGATCCTTTATATGGCAATAACGAACCTATTTTGTTGTCGTCATTAAAAAAGAAATTTAAACTTTCTAAATCAGAGGATGAAGAGCGTCCTATTATGGGTAGGCTTGCATTACACGCACATACGTTAACCTTTACTTTCGCTGGTGAAACATTCAATTTTGAAGCGCCAATTCCTAAAGATTTACGTGCGTTATTACAGCAGCTTCGTAAATGGGATGCATAATATTATTCGGGCTTTTTAATGGTGCGCGCCTTTCGTAACACCGATTTGCCAAACTTATTTTTTACGGCATCAATGGCTTCGTAGAGGGCATTTTGCTCTGTTTTGTTATCAAACAAATTGGTTTGCGCGCCGGTATCTGTAAGCCCCGCAAGTCTCACGCCCAGTAGTCGTACTAGGGTGCCTGGCACATAGAGTTTGGTAAATAAATCGGTGGCGGCTTTTATAATATCACTATCAGCAATGGTTGCAGGAATGGTAATTTGTCTGGTACTCGTTTCAAAATTCGCATTTCTAAATTTGATCGCTACACAGGTAGCAAATTTTTTTTCTTGTCGGAGTTCATAAGCTACGCGCTCTGCTTGCCCTACTAGTTGCGCTAATAAAACATCAAGGTCAGCAGTGTTTTCTTCAAAAGTATTTTCGGCAGAAATAGATTTTGACTCGCGGTGTGGCGATACCACCGAATCACTTTTACCATTTGCTTGCCGTATTAACTGCGTACCCCATTTACCAAGTGCCCTTTCAAGTAATACCGGATCAAAATGCAAAATATCGCCAATGGTATGAATGCCAAGTGCCAGCAGTGTTTGATGTGATTTTTTTCCAACGCCACCTAATTTTTCGACAGGCAGTGGCGCCAAAAATTCTTTTTCTTTTCCGGGTGTAACAAACAAATAACCATTGGGCTTTGCTTCATCGGTGGCAATTTTTGCTACCAACTTATTGGTAGCAAGTCCAAATGAAATAGGTAAGCCTGTTTCATCCATAATGGTTTGTCTCAGGCGAATGGTCCATTCGAGTGGATTAAAAAAAGTATCCATACCCGTAAGGTCAATGTAAAATTCATCGATAGATGCTTTTTCGTAGAGAGGTGCATTTGCTGCAATAATATCTGTAACCCAGGCAGAGTATTTTGCATACAACCCATAAGAGCTTTTTACAACAATGGCGTGCGGACATAGTTCCATCGCTTTTCGCATGGGCATGGCACTGCGTACGCCAAACTTTCGTGCTTCATAACTACAAGTGGTAACCACGCCTCTATCTCTACTGCCACCCACTACAACCGCTTTACCAAGCAGTGATGGATCTTGAAGCATTTCTACACTTACAAAAAAAGAATCTAAATCAAAATGGGCAATATAACGCTGAGGGACTTGCATGGTATTTAAGACCTATACACATCTAGTAATCCGTCTGGTAAAATCACGTATACTTTTTTGGCATCATGATCTACAGCATCTAAACTTTCGGCGTGCAGTGGAATGAGCGCCTCATTGCCTTCCAAAGAAATTTTTAGCAACACTTGATGTGGTTGTTCTATCACTTCTTCGATAGGACCTAAATTTTCATCTTCGTCGGTAATCACTTCGTAACCAAGTAGCGCAATAGGTGCCGACTTTCCAGCCAATTTTCTAAAATCACTATCTAGTAACCAGGCCTGACGAGAAACAAAACGGGCCGCTGCTTCTTTGGAGCTCACGCCTTCAAAGGATACGTACATCTCTGCTTCATCTTTTGCTTTTGAGCCGCAAATAAAATAGGGCAGGTAAGAACCTTTTTGTTCTTCTACAAAAAGCACTTCCACATCTTTGAGGTTTGTTTTTTTACCAAGCCCGTGCGTTAAAATGAGTTCGCCTTTAACGCCAAATGTGGCTACTAATTTTCCAATATGTACGTATTCACTCATGGCTGCAAATTATTTATAAATTGGGACATTATAGAACTAAAAACGCCCACAACTTGCGTTGCAGGCGTTTTGTTATAATGCGCTAATAGAATTACGCTTCTGGTGCTGCTTCTGGAGCATCTGTTGCAGGTGTTTCCACTTCTGCAGCTGGTGCTTCTGGTTCTGCAACCGGAGCTTCTTCTACTTTTACTTCTTCTACTTTTTTAACAACAGGAACGTATACTTTTTTAGCACGAATTTCTGATTTGTGCGCTTCGCTTCTGCGGGCAATGTTTGATTCATGCTCATTATGCCAAGCTTCAAACTTAGTCATTGCTGTTGCTTCATCAAATAAGCCAAGCTTAACACCACGTAACAAGTGCTTTAAATAAAGTACGCCTTTGAAAGAAAGGATACGACGAACTGTGTCAGTTGGTTGAGCTCCTTTGTTTAACCAATCTAAAGATTTTTCACGATCTAAATTGATTGTTGCTGGAACTGTTAATGGATTGTAAGTACCAATTTTTTGGATAAACTTACCGTCTCTTGGTGCACGACCATCGGCTACTACGATGAAGTAGAACGGTCTTTTTTTACTACCGTGTCTTTGTAGTCTCATTTTTACTGCCATGTTAAATAGAAATTTATAGGCGTTAAGAAATATTGTTAAGGGTTGCAAATATAGGCATTTTCACTGATTTTGGAGCTAAAAAACCTAAAAATGACCTAAATTTCGGTTAAAACTATCTTTTCATACCCGGGAAACGACCTCCCATTGGCATGTTATTCATCATTTTCATCATTTGTTTCATCTGATCAAACTGCTTCATAAAGGCGTTTACCTCGGCCAAATCTTTACCCGCTCCTTTTGCAATACGCTGCTTTCTGCTTGGCGTAAGTGCATCTGGGTTAGCGCGTTCAAACGGCGTCATGGAATTGATCATGGCTTCAATACCTACAAATGCGTTATCGTTAATATCAACGTCTTTAATGGCTTTACCTACACCCGGAATCATGCCCATCAAATCTTTGATGTTACCCATCTTTTTAATTTGCTGTAGCTGCGTTAGAAAATCCTGAAAATCAAACTGATTTTTTTTGATTTTCTTTTCTAATTTTTTTGCTTCTACTTCATCAAATTGTGCTTGCGCTTTTTCTACAAGTGAAGTAATATCACCCATACCTAAAATACGCTGCGCCATACGGTCAGGATAAAAGATATCGAGTGTATCTAATTTCTCACCGCTACTAACGAACTTGATGGGTTTATTGACTGTGTATTTAATGGTTAGTGCAGCACCACCTCTTGTATCGCCATCTAATTTTGTAAGCACAACACCGGTAAAATCGAGTCGGTCGTTAAAGGCTTTTGCTGTGTTCACGGCGTCTTGCCCGGTCATAGAATCTACCACAAATAAAATTTCGGTAGGATTCACGGCGGCCTTGATAGCAGCGACTTCTAGCATCATGGCTTCGTCTACAGCGAGGCGGCCCGCGGTGTCAATAACCACTACATTTTTA
This sequence comes from Sediminibacterium sp., assembly GCA_030158535.1. GTDB lineage: Bacteria > Bacteroidota > Bacteroidia > Chitinophagales > Chitinophagaceae > Sediminibacterium. The sequence goes on along the minus strand of JAOASV010000098.1, from coordinate 3,348 downwards.
TTGTTTGCTTTTGCATGCGCTATCGCTGCTTTTGCAATCGCTACAGGATCTGTATTACCTACTTCCGAATATACTTCTACACCTACTTGACCCGCAAGTACACCTAATTGATCAATCGCTGCAGGACGGTACACATCCGCTGCAACAAGTAGTGGTTGTTTGCCTAATTTATTTTTTAAATGATTTGCGAGTTTTCCTGTAAAAGTTGTTTTACCAGAACCTTGTAAACCTGCAATTAAAATAACAGCTGGATTTCCAACAGCGTTAAAATTAACAGCTTCGCCACCCATTAATTCGGTAAGTTCATCTTGCACAATTTTTACCATCAACTGTCCAGGACTTACCGCGTTGATTACTTTTTGACCAACGGCTTTGTCCCTAACTTTTTCGGTAAATTCTTTGGCTATTTTAAAGTTAACGTCGGCGTCAATAAGTGCACGTCTAATATCCTTGATGGTATTGGCAATATTGAGGTCATTGATGCGCGCTTCGCCCTTTAAATTCTTAAACGCACTTTCTAATTTTTCCGATAAACCTTGAAACATAACTGCTTGATTTTCGCTAATAAACCCAGCCAATAATAGCTCGGGCTGCAAATATAGGTTGAACTGGAACTAATTTTAACCATTTTTTGACAAGTATTTGCAAAAATTAGAGTGGGTAGATATTATTGCAACTATTTGATTATCAACATAGTACATAATTACACAGGAATGCTACCCAGTATTTCCCGCAGATTTACACGAGTGGTATAAAAAAACATTTGGCGGGGTTAGATTATTTAATATTATTGCGTGACTACAACGGTAGTAAAATAGAGAAAGCAATGAGTAAGAAGCAATTATTTACAATAGAATTTCCAGTGAGATGCTCTCCAGGTATTTTATATGAGTTTTTATCAACGCCGGCTGGTTTACAAGAGTGGTTTGCCGACAAAGTAGACGAATGGGATGGTGAATTTAGTTTTTCTTGGGGTGGCGGCGTGCCGGATAAAGCACAAGTCATTGAAAAGGAGCAGGATAAATTTATAAAGTACCAGTGGCTACATTCCGAAAAAAACGAATACTTCGAATTCAGAATTGAAAAAACAGAAATTTCAAATCAAACGGTTTTGATTATCAAAGATTTCGCTGAAAAAAATGAAATCAAAGATCAAAGTCAACTTTGGGAATACCAAGTGAAAGAACTGTTTCACAGACTAGGTGCCTAGGTTTATATTTTTTGTGCGCCTGCTTCCTATCAAAAGTTATCTTCTTTAAAAGAACCCTGCAGCGCTTTGATTAAAAAATTAGACATACTCATTATTCGTTCATTTATTGGACCGTTTATTGGTGCATTTCTAATTTCTTTGTTTGTACTCACCATGCAGTTTTTTTGGTTGTACATCGATGATCTAGTGGGTAAAGGACTAGATCTTCCTACCCTTTTATACTTAATTGGACTTGTTACATTATCATGGGTGCCAGTAGCGCTTCCACTCGCGCTTCTTTTTTCTTCCATTATGACATTTGGAAATTTAGGCGAGTCTTTCGAACTAGTTGCCATTAAAGCCGCTGGTATACCACTTGTTCGTTTCATGCGCCCACTGGTTGTGATCACTATTTTTTTAAGTGGCCTTGCATTTTTATTTGCCAATAATATTATCCCTGTAACGCAACTTAAATTAGCCACCCTCAAATTTGATATCATTGTTGCAAAGCCAGCCATCGACATCAAAGAAGGCGTATTTTATGACAAGCTGGACGGCTATGTTATTAAACTAGGCAAAAAAGAAAAAAACGATAGCGTTATTCACGACATCGTTTTATTTGAAAAAAATTACAGCCTACAAGACAATGTACTCTTTGCCGAAAGCGGTATCATGCGTGTTACAAAGGATAAAAAATATTTAGAATTTATATTAAAAAATGGATGGCGATACGAAGAGAGAGGCGTTAGAGGAACACCCAAAACAGAATTTATCCGAATGGGTTTTAAGCAGTATAAAAAAATATTTGACTTAAAAAGTTTTCAGCTTAAAAAAAGTGGAGACAGTAGTTTCTACGATCCAAAAATGTTAAGCGTAAGACAACTCAATTCAGCTATCGATTCTATTGGAAACGTAGATAGCATGTACACGGCAAGAACTAGAAAAGAAGTAAACCCGTATATACGTTTTGCGCGCTATACCACCGACACAGGTTGGATAATGTCTGCTGCAGCTAAGGCGGGCATCAAAAAAAATTATAAAAACTTTGATGAAGCCATTCCTGATTCTATTCAAAACGAATGCATCGAAAGCGCATCCAATCAAATAACAGGTATTAAAAACAATGTAAACTACCTAGCCCTCGATTACAAAGAGCGTGAAACATCGATGCAACTGCATCAAATTGAGTGGCATCGCAAGTTTACTTTATCGGCAGCATGCCTTGTGCTGTTTTTAATTGGCGCACCGCTGGGTTCCATTATTAGAAAAGGCGGACTAGGCACACCCCTTGTATTTGCCATTATCTTTTTTGTGATATTTCACCTCTTTAATACGTTTGGAGAAAAGTTTGTAAAATCGGCACAGCTTTCTCCACTTATGGGTATGTGGCTTTCTACCTTTATTTTACTTCCTATTAGTGTTTTTTTAGTGATTAAAGCCATGGCAGACGCTCAACTGTTTAACCAGGAGTATTACTACAGGCTGTTTACTAAAATTCGTGCCTATACCCGCAAGTTTTAAAGTAACTTTAGGTAACTAAATTTTAATGCCATGTCAGCGCAAGATTCAAACAAAAATTCTAGACGGAATTTTATTGGTACCACTGTTAAAGCAGCCATGGTTACCGCGGTTGCTGGTAGTCAGTTAAACGCCATCGCTTCCAACTATAAGGCTGCTACAAAATCGGCGCCAGCACTTGTTGGCACTTCCTTTACACAACTTCCTTTACCCTACGCCTATACTGCACTCGAGCCCTTTATTGATGCGCTTACGATGGAAATACATTATAGCAAGCACGCAGCTGGCTATGCAAAAAATTTGCAAGACGCTGCCACTGCAGAAAACGTAAACAATAATAGCAACCTAGAAGATATTTTACAAAAGATAAGTGGATACAGTGCTAAAATGCGCAACAATGCGGGTGGCCATTACAACCACGAACTTTTTTGGAACTGCATGAAAGCCGCTCCAGCAGGCGTTCCTACAGGAGCACTCGCTGCTGCAATTAACAATAGCTACGGTTCATTCGATGCATTTAAAACACAATTTGCAGACGCAGCAAAAAATAGATTTGGAAGTGGATGGGCATGGCTTGTTGTTACTGCTGTCCAAAAATTCGCCATTGGCTCTACCACTAATCAAGACAATCCGCTGATGGA
>JAOASV010000097.1 GCA_030158535.1 Sediminibacterium sp. | reverse complement strand
ATCACATGCGCTACAGCATCTAGTGCTTTAACCACAACGTTTGCTTTTTCACCCCTAGAAGCAGTGGCCACACCAAAAAAGATACTGAAAATAACAAGTTGCAAAATTTCGTTATTGGCCATCGCGTCAATAACACTTTTAGGAAATACGTGTTCTATAAATTTTTGAATGCTAAACTCCTGCGTTTTGCCTACAAGGTCTTGCGCACCACTCATATCGGCATTGCTTAAATTTATACCAGCACCTGGCTGAAATAGATTTACCAGTAATAGGCCTATTAATAAACTAACAAGCGAAGCCGTTAAAAACCATAACAATGCTTTTCCGCCTACACGTCCTACCGTTTTTAAATCGCCAAGTTTGGCAATACCCACAACAAGTGTAGAAAACACAAGCGGCGCAATAATCATTTGAACCAGCCTTAAAAATATGGTGGTAAGTAGCTTTAAGTTTTTAGAGAAAGATTGAATAAACGCAGGCTCACTATTTTGATGTACAAAATAACCAAGAATGACCCCAGCAATCATTGCAATAACAATGTAGAGGGTTAATTTATTAGATTTTTTCATAAGGTATATAAGTATTGCAATATAAGACTTAAGTCCTAAAAAAAGGCAGGCGGCCGGTTCATGATTTTTGTAAAAAACAAGGGTGATTTTGAGAAAAAAGTACTATTTTTCGACATCAATTGATTAGAAATCAAACCCAAAAATTATGAGTTTATTCAGAAAAAAGGATTTATCTGCCATGTTAGCACAAGCAGAAGATGGTGGTAAGGGCCTTAAACGCACACTAGGTGCAGGTAACCTTGTTGCTTTAGGCGTTGGTGCTATTATTGGAGCAGGTTTATTTGTGAGAACAGCTGCTGCTGCAGGTCAAGCTGCGGGACCAGCCGTTACATTATCATTTATCATTGCAGCCATTGGTTGTGCTTTTGCAGGTTTATGTTACGCAGAATTTGCTGCCATGATTCCTATTTCAGGTAGTGCTTATGCATACTCTTATGTTACCATGGGAGAAACGGTTGCCTGGATTATTGGTTGGGCTTTAATTATGGAATATGCATTAGGAGCAGCTACTGTTTCTATTGCTTGGAGTGAATATTTAAACAAGCTTTTAGGAGGAAGTATACCATACGAATGGAGCCACTCCCCCTTTGAGAGTGTAACAGATACGGCCGGTGTTTTACACCAAGGTATCATGAATGCACCTGCATTAATTATCTTATTACTCCTTACTTTATTACTTATTAAAGGAACACAAGAGTCTGCAATTGTAAATGCGATTATCGTATTTATTAAAGTAGCCATTGTAATTATATTTATTGTTTTAGGTTGGCAGTTCATTAAGCCTGAAAACCATACCCCTTATTTTATCCCTGCAGATCAACCTCCTTTATTGGATGCAGCAGGCAATACCGTTGCCGATTACTCAGGTGTGTTTAAGCATGGCTGGGGTGGCGTATTAGGTGGTGCTGCCATTGTGTTTTTTGCCTTCATTGGTTTTGACGCAGTATCTACTGCAGCGCAAGAAGCAAAAAATCCTAAAAGAGATATGCCTATTGGTATCTTAGGATCACTAGTAGTATGTACTATTTTATACATCTTATTTGGTCACGTATTAACAGGTGTTGCAAACTGGAAAGATTTTGTGGATCCTTTAAAAGGCCGTGAAGCTTCTGTTGCGTATGCAATTTCAAATTACATGACAGGATACGGATGGTTGGCTACAGCTGTAACCGTTGCAATTTTAGCGGGCTTTAGCTCGGTAATTCTTGTAATGTTAATGGGTCAATCTCGTGTGTTCTTTTCAATGGCAAACGATGGCTTATTACCTAAAGTATTCTCTGACCTTCACCCTAAATACCGCACGCCATACAAATCAAACTGGATCTTATTTGTATTTGTAGGTGCTTTTGCTGCTTTTGTACCAGGAAGTGTTGCCGGTGATTTAACTTCATTTGGAACCCTATTTGCCTTCGTACTCGTAAGTGCTGGTATTTGGATTTTACGTGTTAAGTCTCCAGAAATGGAAAGACCGTTTAAAACTCCATTAGTACCACTAGTGCCAATTTTAGGAGCTATCATTTGCTTGGCTATGATTTTTGCACTTGATGCACAAACACTTAAAGTAGCATTTGGTTGGATGATTTTAGGCCTAGTTGTATACTTTGTATACAGCCGCAAACACAGTAAGTTAAACTAACCCTTTACTTATATATTTAAAAAAAATAGTCCCGACCTTCGGGACTATTTTTTTTGCCGTATTTTTGCAACTCTTAAACAATCATTATGGGAAGGATATTTGAAGTTCGTAAAGCAACCATGTTCAAGCGTTATGACCGCATGGCAAAACAATTTACCCGTATCGGTAAAGAAATTGTAATTGCCGTAAAATCAGGTGGCCCTAACCCCGATGATAACCCTGCTTTAAGAAGATGCTATCAAAATGCCCGTAGTGCTGGTATGCCCAAAGACAGAGTGGAAGCAGCTATTAAGCGTGCGATGGGTAAAGACACTTCTAACTACGAAGAAATCCTATATGAAGGGTACGCACCTCATGGTGTTGCCTTGCTTGTTGAAACAGCAACTGACAACCACGTAAGAACCGTTGCCAATGTGAAAAGTCATTTTAACAAAGGCGGTGGCGCGATGGGTAATAGCGGAAGCGTGAGTTTTCAATTTACAAAAATGGGTGTGTTTAAATTAAATCCAGAAGGTCTTGTAATGGATGATTTGGAATTAGAACTCATTGACCATGGTCTTGAAGAACTTGGAGATAGCAACGATGATAATGGCAATCCTATTATTGTTTTAAGATGTGCGTTTACTGATTTTGGTAATTTGCAAAAAGAATTAGAAGCTAAAAACTTAAACGTTATCAGCGCCGAGTTTGAATGGATTCCATCAACAACAGTGCCCGTAACAGATGAACAAGCAGAAGATATTAGTAAACTTATTGAGCGTTTAGAAGAAGACGAAGACGTGAATAAGGTTTTCCATAATATGGGATAAAATATTTAAAGATAATGTTGTTGATTCAGATCCAGTTTATGGTTGTGCAAAT
>JAOASV010000096.1 GCA_030158535.1 Sediminibacterium sp. | reverse complement strand
GGTGATATGTTTGAATTTGTGCAGCAATGGGTTTATTCGTTTACTGGTTTATTCGTTTACTGGTTTACTGGTTAGCTGATTTATAAGGAATAGTGTAGGCACTAAAAACAAATAAACGACTACACGATTACTTCTGGTTATCTCTCCACTCATACACCCATGCACTTTGGATCATTTCTAAATGACCTTCGGTACTTTGCTCTCTAGTACCTGTAAAATTGGGTGTTTCTAAAATCCATTCTAATAAATCAGTGAAACGAACTCTGTAGATTTTTGATTCCGTAAAATCATCGCCAAAGCGCTCATATAATTTCATGGCAATATCTTCATGATCTGCCCAGTGTATTGGTGGTTCAAAATGACTCATAGTTACATTTGATAAAGTAAGTTACAACTAATATTATTCGCCTAAAAACTGTGTTTGATCCGGAAGGGTAATTTCGATTGTCCCTGTACCAGCCTGAAGCACGCACTGACATCCAAGTCTTGAATTAATACGAGGATTTACCGCTCTATCAATAAAATCTTCTTCTCTGTCAGATAGCTCTTCTAGGTGTTCCATGCCCGCATGCACATACATATGGCAGGTACTACAAGCACAAACGGCTCCACAGTTATGGTGCAGCTCAATGCCATTATCTAAACAAACTTCTAATAAACTTTGATCCGGTTCAATGTTTGAAAGGGTTACCGGCTCTAAACCTTTCTGTTCAAATTTCACGTTTACTGTATACATAACTTGATGCTTTGGACCGCAAAAGTATTTCAAAAATGTGGCTACACCCATTTCGTTGAACGATTTATGTAGCGAAAAAGGAAAAAATTATGCACTGTAGGCCATTATCTTTGCAGTATGAAAATGAAATTGGGTCAACGCTTACTCATTGGATACTACAAAAACAAATTAAGAACCCTTAGTTACTTATCTAAAGAAAAAGCCGCTTCGGAGGCCTTTCGTTTGTTTTGCACGCCCTACACCCGAAAAATAACGCAAAAAAGACCCGCCATATTTACAAAAGCGACGCCTAAATTGATTGATTTTGAAGGTTTGGCCATTGTTGGTTATGGCTGGACGCCCACTGCGCCCAATGGTAAAAAAGTAATGATACTGCATGGTTTTAGCAGTTATGCCTATAAATTTGAACACTATGTGCCCCTTTTATTACAAATGGGTTACGAAGTACTAGCTTTTGACGCCCCTGGACATGGAGACAGTGAAGGAAAAATTGTAAACGCCCTTGTATACAAGCGTTTTATATGTCAGGTAAACGAAGTAGAAAATGGTATTGATGCATTTATTGCCCATTCGTTTGGAGGCCTAGCCCTTTCACTGGCAATGCAGGATTTACCCGATGCTGCCAATAAAAAAATGGTGTTAATTGCCCCCGCCACAGAAACCACCTCAGCGCTTAAGGGATTTTATGCAATGCTGCAGGTGAAACCTGATTTGCAAGCAGCCATTGAAGCATATATAATAAGTATGGCCGGTAAACCCATATCCTATTTTTCGGTGACCCATTCCCTTACGGTTATTGATACCCCATGCCTTTGGATTCATGATAAAAATGATTCCATTTGCCCCTTTTCAGATACATTACAGGCACAAAGGAGCGCCAAGCCCCACCAAGAATTTTTTATTACGGAAGGGCTCGGTCACAACAAAGTATATAGGGATCAAGGAGTTATGAAAAAAATTGGCGCTTTTTTAACCCCCCAGAACTAGGTTTTTGAGGGCTATTTTCGCCCCAAGTTGAAGTAAGTTTTTTTGTGTTTTCAAGGTTTCAACTAATATTGCAGCTACATGGCAAAGAATTTATTGATTGTTGAGTCCCCGGCAAAGGCCAAAACCATAGAAAAGATCTTAGGGTCTGATTTTGAGGTAAAAAGCTGTTATGGCCATATTCGCGACCTTGATAAAGGCGATAAGGGTATTGATATTGAAAAGCAATTTCAACCCCACTATATTGTCCCAGATGAGAAGGAAAGAGTGGTGAAAGAATTAAGACAAATCGCTAAAAAATCTGGCGAAGTTTGGCTCGCATCGGATGAGGACCGTGAAGGAGAAAGTATTAGTTGGCACCTTGCCGAAGTACTGGGTTTAAACCCTGCTACTACCAAGCGTATCGTATTCCATGAAATTACTGCACCCGCTATAAAAAAAGCAGTACAAAATCCACGTTTTATTAATATGGATTTAGTAGATGCCCAACAAGCAAGAAGGGTTCTTGACCGTTTAGTAGGTTTTGAATTAAGTCCAGTTTTATGGCGCAAAATTGGCATGCAAAAAAGTTTAAGTGCAGGTCGTGTACAAAGTGTTGCCGTACGTTTAATTGTAGAAAGAGAAAGAGAGATTAATCATTTTATTCCAGAAAGTAGTTATAAAATTGAAGCCATATTTACGGCGCTAGATGTAAACAAAAAAACCGTTTCATTTAAAGCTGAAGGACCTTCAAAAGTAAATACACAAGCTTCTGCCAACGATTTTTTAACCAGTTGCAAGAGCGCTACATATACGGTAGATGACGTGACGGTAAAACCTACCAAACGCACACCAGCAGCGCCTTTCACAACTTCTACCCTTCAACAAGAAGCTTCTCGTAAATTAGGATATGGCGTAACCAAAACCATGTTACTCGCACAAAAATTGTATGAGAGTGGTAAGATTACTTACATGCGTACCGACAGTATCAATTTAAGTGATACGGCAATGGCTGATATTCATAAAGAAGTAGAAAGTAGTTACGGTGCTAATTATTATCAGCCCAGAAAATACAAGAATAAAAACGAAAACGCACAAGAAGCGCACGAAGCCATCAGACCTACCTACATGAATAATAAAACGGTAGCAGATGAAGAAACAAGACGCCTCTATGAACTTATTTGGAGAAGAACCATTGCTTCTCAAATGAGCGATGCCGCTTTTGAAAAAACGGTTGCAAAAATTAATATATCGACCAACAAAGAACAGTTAACAGCTTCTGGAGAAGTACTCAAATTTGACGGTTTCTTAAAAGTATATTTAGAAGGAAAAGACGACGAGGATGATGATGACACAGAAGGCATTTTACCGCCGCTTGTGGCCAATCAAAAACTTGATTTTGCAGAGATGACGGCTACCGAAAAATTTTCACGTCCAGGTGCTAGATACACGGAAGCGTCGCTTGTAAAAAAGATGGAAGAATTAGGTATTGGTAGACCTTCTACTTACGCCCCTACCATCTCTACTATTATTAAACGTAATTATGTAGAAAAGAGAGATAAAGATGGCGTTAAGCGTCTATCTAACTTACTTATTCTGCGTAAAAATGATAGCATCGAAAAAGAAATTGTTTCTGAAAATACCGGTGCAGAAAAATCTAAACTATTCCCTACCGACCTTGGTATGGTGGTTACAGACTTTTTAAAACAGCACTTCGAAAAAGTGATGGACTATGGTTTTACAGCAAAAATCGAACAGGAGTTTGATGAAATTGCTGCAGGTAAAACCAAATGGAAAAGCATGATTGCCTCTTTCTACACGCCATTCCATGAAAACATTGAACATACCCTCGAAAACGCAAATAGAGCAGTTGGTGAAAGAGAATTAGGATTTGATGAAGCCACAGGAAAAAAAGTAATTGCCCGCATGGGACGCTACGGCCCCATGGTTCAAATTGGTCATCAAGACGAAGAAGAAAAACCAAGATTTGCTAAATTAAAAGCAGACCAAAGCATCGAAACCATTACCATGCAGGAAGCCATGGAATTATTTTCATTGCCGCGTGTGCTGGGAACGTACAACGAAATGGAGCTTGCCGTTAATGTGGGTAGATTTGGTCCATACATTAAATTAGGCGAACAGTTTATATCCATTCCTAAAGGTGAAGACCTGCATACCATGGATATGGACAGAGCCATTGTTCTATTAAATGAGAAGGAACTTGCCGAAGCTCCCATTGCACACTATAAAGAGCTGCCTGTAACGAAAGGAAAGGGCCGTTTTGGACCGTTTATTAAATGGGATGGAATCTTTATCAATATTCCAAGAGCCTACGATTTTGACAACCTTAGCAGTTTAGATATCAATGAGTTGATCGAAAAGAAATTAGAGAAAGAAGCCAACAGGTATATACAAAACTGGCCTGCCGATAAAATTAGTATTGAAAATGGTAGATGGGGTCCATTTATCAAGTTCAATAAAAAGATGCTAAAGCTGGGTAGAAAAGCAGACGGTACAAAATATGAAGCTGCCGATTTAGCGGAGGTTGATATAGAAACCGTTAAAGCCATGATTGAGCTGCAAGTACCAGGTGCTTTTAGTAAAAAAGCAAAAGCGCCAGCCAAAAAGTCTGCAACAAAAGCAGCTACGAAATCAGCTACTAAAAAGGCAACCCCTAAAAAGGCGGCAACTAAAAAAGCAGCGGTTAAAAAATCTGCTCCTAAAAAATAAAGCTTAGGCTCTACCCATATCACGTAAAAAATGTACGTGGGCTAAAACGGCTCTGCGCATGGTCGGATACTCGATGTATTGCAGGTGAAACTCTGCGCATACATTTTTTACGATCTCGCTAATTGCGGGATAATGCACGTGTGATATTTTAGGAAACAAATGGTGCTCAATTTGGAAATTAAGACCTCCTACTAACCAGCTAATTAATTTATTTTTTGTTGCAAAATTTGCTGTGGTTTTAATTTGATGCGCCGCAAACTCATCGGGTAATTTATTGTCGTCATCAACAACCGGAAAGTCTGTGTGTTCTACGGTATGAGCAAGTTGAAATACAATACTGAGTACAAAGCCTGCAAACATGGTCATTACTAAAAAACCAACCAACCACTTCACCCAACCTAAAAGCGCAATAGGTAATACCACAAACACTGCGGCATGGTAAACTTTTACCACCCAAAACTCGATATGGTCTTTTAATGCCATTTTTTTAAGAGGCACAGATCCAATTCTTTGAGAAAAATATTTTTTGTAGTCTGTAAAGAAAATCCAGAAAACATATAGGAGCATGTAAAGCGCCCAAAAATAAATATGCTGAAATTTATGAAGACCATATTTTTTTTGTGTTGGCGCCATGCGCATTAAACCACCCACTTCAATATCATCATCTACCCCATCTACATTGGTAAATGTATGGTGGATCATTACGTGTTTCATTTTCCACATGAACCTATTAGCCCCTAATAAACTTATAGACGAAGCTGCAATTTTATTTAGCCATTTGTTGGTGCTAAAACTACCATGGCTACCATCATGCATCACGTTAAAACCAATGGCTGCTACTAAACCTCCCATTACAATACACTCAATAACCGCTAACCACCAAATGGGTGTAAAAAATACCACATGAATATACACGGCAATAAGTGCCAAAATCATTAGAATGGCTTTGGTAAATAACCCTGACGTTCCAGTAGCATCAATTCCCTTTTCATCAAAATAGGCTTGTACGCGCTTTTTTAATTCGGCGTGTAATGAATCTTTGGTAGCAGGAAATTTAGGCGATATATAAGTAGTAGACATGTACGAATTTTAAAAGTTACTGCACAAGTTAACACATAATTGGTTCTCCCCCTCAATGATGTGCATAAATAGTTCCGATTTAACATAGAACTTATTCGGAAGCGCCACTGAACGTTAAACAAAACAAAATAGTATGCGAGCAAACTGCGTTGTTTCCCACAGCACTGAATAACTAAATCATGGTTATTTGTCTAATTTTATTTTAGTTTGGGTAAGATTTAGCAGCAACATGGAGCAAACAAAAGAGATCAAAGCCCTTTTTACCCTTATAGACGATCCTGACGAAGAAATATATTCTAGTATTTCTGAAAAAATTGTTGCCTATGGTAAAGGAATTATTCCAAACCTAGAACACTTATGGGAAACTACATTATCTGAAGACGTACAACAAAGAATTGAGGGCATTATTCAAAGGCTTCATTTTACAGATTTACTGCAAGATTTTACCAACTGGAAAAACACCAAACCCCACGATTTATTATCTGGCGCACTCTTACTAGGTAAACTAGAATACCCAGATATGAATACGACAGCAGCGCTACAAGACTTAGAAAAAATTAGAAAAAATATTTGGCTCGAGCTCAATAGTTTTTTGACCCCGCTTGAGCAGGCCAATGTATTAACCAGTATTTTATATAAATACTATAAATTATTTGGCAACGAGGTTGATTACAAAAATGCCGACGATTTCTATGTACACAAAGTACTAGAAACCAAGACCGGCAATGCAATGAGCAATGGTATCATCTACCAAACCCTATGTGAACAATTGGATATTCATGCTAGGCTTATCAATATACCTAAACAGTGTATCCTCGCCTTTTATCATTCCGACTACGAAGAAGATCATTACATAGGTAACCCCCAAGATAAAATTCATTTTTATATAGACGCTACGAACGGTAATGCTTTTTCACATGCCGATATTGATAGTTATTTCGAGCGCATCAATACAACGCCTAAACCATTTCATTTTAAAGCGCAAGAAGCGCCCGATACACTTTCGATTTTACTGGGCGAATTGAGTAAGTGCTATAGCAGAAATTCAAAAGCCCATAAACAAACCGAGATCGCTCAGTTAATTGAATTACTGTCCTCAAAAAACTAATACCATGCTACCTGAAACCGACATCGACATCATTACATACGCATATTATGATAGTCCTGTGGGTGTTTTAAAAATTGGGGGTACAGAGCAGTACATTACAGAAATAAGTTTTGCAGCCAAAGAATCGGAACCCGCGCAAAATACCACGGAACCCACTCCTATGTTACATAAATGCATAGAACAACTGATCGAATATTTTTTAGGTAACAGACAAGTTTTTGATATTCCTTATCATCAATCCGGAACCGAGTTTCAAGAAAAAGTATGGGCCAAACTTGCTGAAATAAATTATGGCAACACCTATAGCTACGCTGATTTAGCAAAAAAATTAGGAGATCCAAAAGTGATTAGAGCTGCTGCATCCGCCAACGGTAAAAATAAATTAATGATACTCGTACCCTGCCACAGGGTTATTGGTGCCGACCGCTCCTTAGTGGGCTATGCAGGTGGCATGGCCGTTAAAAAATGGTTATTGCAACATGAATTTAGAATTAAACATGGGGTGCAAACCTTGTTTTAAATCAGAGATCATTTATTGCAAGTGAACACCTGAAAATCCAAACGGCAATAGATCTGCTGCTTTTTCAATTACATATATTTCGCCAGTAGCACCACCTAAAATTAGGCGCATGGGCTTATTGACAATCGATTCATACTCCGCAATAGCTTGTCTGCACATACCACAAGGTGCAATGGGAATATTGTTACCCCCACGCTCATTGTGATACGTAATAGCCATGGTAATGATTGGTACTTTAGATTGTAAAGTAGAAGCAGTGCTTAACAAAACACGCTCTGCACAAATACCAATAGGGTAACTGGCATTTTCTTGATTGCTCCCTTTTATAATTTCACCATTTTCTAAAATTGCAGCCGCTCCTACATTAAATTTTGAATAGGGCGCATGGGCAAGTGCTAAAGCCTCTTGTGCTTTTACAAACAATGCCTGATCATCAGTGGATAGTGCATCTAGTGATGCAAAAACTTGGTACGAAAATTGAACGGTTTGTTTTTGCATGATGGTTATTTTTTATTGAATGAAATTAAAAAGGCGTTTCCACCTTGGACCGTTTTCCCAACTTAACCAAATTAATGAAGCCTTTCCAACAATATGCGTTTCTGGCACAAAGCCCCAGAATCTGCTATCTTGGCTGCGGTGGCGGTTGTCTCCCATCATCCAGTAGTAATTATACTTTGGCGTATAGGTAGTTGCCGGCTTGCCATTAATAATAAACTGTCCGTTATTGATTGCAAATGTATTGTGCTCGTAATTTTCGATTAGCCTTTGATATAACGCAAAATTAGTAGCCGATAAAACAATCGGCTTTCCTTTTTTAGGAATTTCAAGTGGCCCAAAATTGTCAATCGTCCATGGGTAGTTTACTTCATCAAAAGGGAAAGTAATACCCGCGTAGTTTTCGATATAAGGGGTAACCGATTTTACATTCGGTAGCGTTTTTAAAATAGCCGCTTCTGCAGGTGTTACGTTAAATTTAAAGGCGCTATCCGATAAAGCGTCTAGTTGACCTTTGGTATCATCAACATCGATATTAAAGTTTTCTTTTAAATACGTAGGATCAAAAGGCGTTTTGTTGGTTACAACAATATATTCGGTTTGTGAAGCCGGTGGAACATAAGCAGCTTGATTGTTAACATACAACAAGCCACTTTTAATTTGTAGTACATCTCCCCCAACACCTACACAACGCTTTATATAATTATCCGTTTTATCCATAGGATGTACATGAATCGGAAACTCCGATTGTAACATTTCACGGTTGCCTTTAAACGAATATCGTAACTCGTCGTAGTAAGGTCTTTTACTTCCATACTCCGGTAAATTAATAATGGTATCTCCAGTTGGGAAATTAAATACCACTACATCATTACGTTTTACATCCGAAAATGCAGGCAAACGTGTGTAAGGCACTTGAACCCATGTGGTATAAGATGGCGCCGTTACAGAAAAAGGCATGGTATTATGTACAAAAGGAAATGATACCGGTGTTTGTGGCATTCGCGCACCATAACTCATTTTGTTCACGAATAAAAAATCATTTACCAGTAACGTTTTTTCCATACTCTCCGATGGAATCACATAGGCTTCAAAAACAAATGTTCTAATAAGTGTTGCAGCAACAATAGCAAATACACCCGCATCAATCCATTCACGCGCCCCAGATTTATGGTAATGCGCTAAAGCTTCTTCGCCATACCATTTTGTATTTTTAGAAAATCCGATAAATGGTAAATAAAGAAACGGTAAAAAAACAAGTAATGTATGATCGAGTAAACTTACTTTTTTAAAGTGCATCACATAAATGATGGTAATCCAAATCGTAATAAACTGTCCTGCAATTGGAATTAGTTGTAACCAAAACCAATATTTTTTAATACCAGTAACTTCCACCATTTGGTAGGTATTGTAAAATGGAACAAAGGCTTTCCATCCTTCAATTTTTGATTTATTAAATAACCCGTACACACCAATATGCCATCCAAGCACACCCACAATAAATAGTAAAAGTCCAGTCATAGTTAATTGCTTTTAACGTTAACAAAAATATCCTTTTAGCACCCACATTGGCCATTTTAGTGTTAAAAGTTTCTATAAATCGGGATATTTGGCAGGTTTAGGCCAGAAAAGGCAATAATAGCCTGTTTAACGGCGAATGCTAGCTATTTGAACACTTATGCCGGCCATATAGCTACGCGGCGAAGAAGGGTTGTAATAACGCCTTCCAGCGGCATTAATATCGTTACCTAAACTGTAAGAGGTATTTAAAAGATTATCAATACTCAAAAAGTAACGAACCCGCTTATGGTTTACTGATACCCCAGATTGCATCAGCGAATAAGGACTCGCGAACACATCGTTGGCATCTGTAAGTGGTACCCTAGAAAGAGACTGCAACCTTACAAATACTGATACACTCTTTTTATAATGATAGGTGACGCTAGAAGTAAATTGATGCTTGGCATTCCCTGTTACCGCATTACCATTAAATACGGCACCAGCTTGACTGTACTGAACAAACTGATAAGGCTGAAACGCATAACCCAACTCCATTTGTAACTGATGTACTTTACTAAACCTAGCAACATAGTCGAGCTGCAATTCAGCACCTGCTTGCCTGGTAGACCCAGCATTTACAAAATACTCTATGCCTGCATTGTTATTTTGCCTAACAATGGCGTCTTTAATACCAAAATGATACAAGGCCAATGCATAACGTAACTTGTTTTGCAAACCTACTCCTTTAATACCTGCTTCAAAATTCCATCCATATTCTGGCACAAGATTTTTATAGAATAATCCATCGGAAGGTCTTATTTCGGCGAGTGTGGGTGGCGAAAACCCTTTAGAAACTTGAAAATAAATATTTGTAGTTTTTGCTGCTTCGTAAGAGACGCCCACTCGTGGTGCCAGTAAACCAATATTCGATTTTGATTGCGCAGTTTCAGTTAAAATGGTACTGCGGTAATAATCATACAGCATATACGCGTTACTTATTCCAGTTTCTATTAACCATTTTTTATGGAACCGAAGCGAAGCGTTTGCAAAATAAAATCCTTGCATAGTGGTTATTATATCTGCAAATTGTATTGTATCGCGCACCCCTCTTTTATTTCCATAGTTATTGATAGCCGCGTCTTGTATTTGCCACTCCCCACCTACAACAATTTTGATTTCAGTTTTTGATTTTTGAAAACGCATGATTACATGACTTCCCAAACTTGCATTTTTTTCATGCCTCGTTTCATAATTGGTGATAAATGGATTTTTAAAATATGTATTGGTGCCTACAACAAAATTTTGCCAATCAATATTTTTTGTTAACTGGTAATTATGATGAAAACTTCCGAGGAGCGTTTTGTTATACACTGCTGTTTGTTGGGTTACAGCACTTGGTAGTGTAGCAGTAGCTTGTCTGGCCCACCTGGGGTTTTGCTGCATTTGTGCAAGCGTTAGACCACCTGGCGTTTGATACATCAGGTTGGTAAATAAAGCCATGGCTTTTATTGTGTGCTTATTTTTTGTAAGTGAGGCAAGCCAGGTAATATTTTTTTTAGTAGATCCAGATTGATCCCGCCATCCATCTATTTTTTCGTTGGAAATAAAAAAAGTTTGATGAATATTTTTTTGTTGCAGTGTTACACGGAGGTCTTGTCCGAGGTATCCAAAACTTCCAGCGCGCAAATTAAGAGATAACATATTTTGGGGCAACGAATCGGTTGCAAAATTAGACTGTAGCAAAACGGCACCGCCTGTTCCTAAGCCATAAGCGGCACCAACTGGACCTTTAAGAATTTCGATGCCGTTCACTAATGAAAAAGGCAAAATATTAAGATAGGTATTTCCTGTAGGGTCGGAAAAAGGCACATCATTCCAATACAATTTTACATTGCGTATACCAAATGGAGCCCTTAATGAGCTCCCTCTTATGGCAAGTCTATAACTTCCCTCCGAGCGCTGTTCCATGCGCACACCCGCCACTAAATTAAAGGCTGGAAGTAAAGTGCCATTCACTTCTTGCTGCAAGGTAGCAGATGAAATACGTGCAGTAGATACAGGAAGAAATTGCCCGCTCACTTTTATGCGAAAAGCGTTTACAACGACACTATCAAGTGTCCCCGACATGGTGGAAACATTAGTAGACTGCGCAAATGAACTACTATAAATAAAACAGCCAATAAAAAATAAAATATGCCTGATACTAAAATAGCTTGGGCACATTGTACTTATTTTCTTTGGTGCATCATTTCTTTAGCAAGCTTCACCGTTCTTGAAACATCAGGAATAGCAAGTGCTGTTAAATTAGGCGCATAGTGCATAGGTGCATCGGCACTTGTAATTCTGCGAATAGGTGCGTCTAAATAATCGAATCCTTCTTTTTGAATGCGGTAAGTAATCTCTGAAGATACAGAAGCAAATGGCCACTGCTCTTCTACAATTAACAAACGGTTTGTTTTTTTAACGCTTTCTAGTATGGTCATCCAGTCTAGTGGACGTACGGTGCGTAAATCAACAACCTCGGCACTAATGCCTTCTTTTTCTAATTCTGCAGCAGCACCTAGCGCTACTTTCATCATTTTATTGTAAGAAACAATGGTAAGATCTCTTCCAGATTTTTTAACATCGGCTTTACCTAATGGAATATAATATTCATCATCAGGGATATCGCATTTGTCGCCGTACATCACTTCACTTTCCATAAACATCACAGGATCTTTCTCGTAACGGATAGCTTGCTTCATCAGGCCTTTTGCATCATACCCATTAGATGGAGATACTACTTTGATACCTGGAATGTTTGCATAATAACTTTCAAATGCGGTAGAGTGCTGAGCACCTAGTTGACCTGCACTTCCGTTAGGCCCTCTAAATACAATTGGACATCCAATTTGTCCACCACTCATCGCAAGCATTTTAGATGCTGTATTTAAAATTTGGTCCATTGCTAAAACAGCAAAGTTCCAAGTCATAAATTCTACAATAGGCTTTAAACCATTTTGCGCTGCACCCACTGCGATAGCTGCGAAACCAAGCTCAGCAATTGGTGTATCAATAACTCTTTTTTCTCCGAACTCTGCAAGCATGCCCTGGCTTACCTTATAGGCTCCATTGTATTGAGCAACTTCTTCCCCCATTAAAAAAACAAGCTCATCTCTTCTCATTTCTTCTTGCATGGCCTCTCTGAGCGCCTCTCTAAAAGCTATTGAACGCATAGGTATATGGTTATTAATTGAGATGCAAAAATAGAGATAAATAGTGATAAAAAAAGCCCCTTACAAAGTAAGAGGCTTTAATTTTTTAGCGCGTACTGGCTAGATTAAAATACGTTATAAGCAAAGCTTACATAGTACAATCCACCAATGGCAGGGTTACCCCAACCTGTACGGTAGTATTTGTTTAAAAGGTTAGTTCCACCTACTTTAACAATTGTTTTAATAGCTGGGAATTTGTAGCTAACCTGTCCATCTAATGTGTTGTAACCTGGCATTTGACCAGAACCAAAAGTACCTTCGTAGAAGAAATCGCTTACATTTCTGTAAACTAGATTAAATCCATATCTGTTGTTTGTTCCAAAACCAGAATTAGCGAAAGTAATGTTTGTACGGTATTTAGAGGTATTGAAATAAGATACAAAACCTGTAGGTAAATCACCAATCTCATCAGAATAGATGTTAGCACCTAAAGTAAAGTTTTTAGGTAAAAGGAAGTCTGCAGAAGCACCCCATCCTTTAACAGTAACTTCACCTGGAGCATTTGCTGAAATGCTATAGGCAATTCTTTGAGATTCAAATAATAAATTCATTGGGTTGTAAGAACCTCTAGACTGAAGTACTGTTACACCACTAATGAAGTTTTGGTATTTAGAGCTGTACATGTAAGCATCTACTAATAATACTTTACCAAATAAACCCTTATAACCTACTTCAAATGAAGTGCTAGACTCTGGCTTAAATTCGCCAAAATTTTGGGCCTTTAATAAAGCTGGGTTTGGAGCACCCGCCATAGCACTTGCACCAAACGCTTGCACACTAGCAAGTGTGAAACCTGGGTTACCACTAAAGTTATAGTAGTCACGTAATTGTGGTAAACCACCCATTAAACGTGTACCACCACCAACAAGTAGGTTGATCCACTGGTTTTGTGTTGTTGGGAAACGGTAAGCTGTTTGATAAGACAAACGAATGTTGTGGTCTTGCTTTAATTTGATTACAGCAGAAGCTCTTGGTGTAAAGCGACCAGCAAAGTTTGTGTTTTTATCGTAACGACCAGAGATCGTAACTTTTAAAATTTCTTTGAATAATTTTTGAGACAATTGACCATACGCACCAAACTCGTTGATGTTAATAGCTCCTAGTGTATCTGCAAAAATAGTTCCTTCAGAATTTAATTGGTATTGCTTAGTATTAAATCCAACTAAGAAGTCAGTTCCTGTTTTAGCAAGACCTAATGCTTCTGTTAAGTTGTATTGTGCGTCTACTACATTTAATCTAGACTTGTCCATGAACTGACCACCTTCTAAACCATTCAAACCAGCCACTTTTTTACCAATCGGAGTTCTAACAATTGATTGGAATAAAGGATGGTTACCAATAAATCCAGTTGGTCTGCCCTGATCAGCAAAATTACGTGCAGCCATATGAGACATAAATTGTGGTGCACCTTGTTGCATTGCTGTTACATAAGCAACCATATATTGTGGGTACCAAGAAGCACTTGGTTTCCAAGCTTCGTTGAATGTACGTGTAGCGATTGTTCCGTTAAATGAGTTGCCAGAATTTTCGTGTGTTGCATATGCACGTACATACCAGTTTTTATGTTTTAATTCAAACTTGAATTGAGCCATTTTAAGGTCTCTTAAAGAATAACGGTCAGAACCAGTATACACAGTGTTACCTGTTCCAAAGTTTGCAGAGAAAGAAGCTTCAACTTTATCTGTTAACATGTAGTTTAAGCTACCTGTAAGTTTAAAATTAGAAGTGGTTGGATCTAACACATCACTTTCTGCATAACCTGTTCTGCTCACCATTTGGTTACCAAACATGCCTCTTGCAGCACCATAAAATATTGGTGACATACCAGAAGAAACAAGCGCACCTAAACCACCTGCTGTTAAAGCAGCATTGTAGGTAGCAAGGTTAGCTGTTGGATTGGTTGCTAAAAATGCATTGAAAAATCCTACAGCAGCTGAAGGAACACCAGAAGCAGCAATTACTGCATTTGCAATTGAACCTAGGCTTTGAGTTGTTTCATCACCATAAAAGTTTACACCATCATAGTTAGGA